>CAMDDX010000139.1 GCA_945893075.1 Planctomyces sp. SH-PL62
TCCCCAAGATCGGCGACAAACTGTTCGAGGCCCTGACCAGCCGCGGTCTGCAAGTCCCGGACTCGCTCGTGAACCTCAAGGCCGGCGACCAAGTCATCGCCGGGTCCAATCTCGGCAAGAACGCCCGCTACGATCAGATCCTCCATCTCCCCACGCTGAAGAAACGCTTCACCAATCACGGCGGCACGCTCGACTTCTTTGGGAGCGACGCCCGCATCAAGGAACTGTTCCCCGATCAGGACTACACCCGCACGAAGTTCAGCGATCAGCTCTCGGACCACTTCCCCCTCTGGGTGCAGCTCGACACCGACATCGACGGCGAACGGCTCAATCAGATTGTCCAGGACGGGAAGAAAGGCTAGGCCTTGGATAGAGGCCAATTCCAATCGCGGCTTGGACAATCCCAATAGTCCGAGTGCGAACAACGCGAAGGGCGGCGGTGCTCGATCGCCGGTGTTAGCCAACGGCAATGCGGCCGCAGCCAACGTCCCCACCCGCGACAACGCCGTGCAGATTTGGGACGCGGACAGCGGCGAGGGGCTCTCGGCATTCGGACTCGGCGCGTTCAATCGCAACGACATGTCGGTCAGCTCCGACGGCGAGCAGATGTTGTTTCACACGACCGACACGGTGGGCTATGTCTCACTGACTCCCAAGAAGCCCAAGCCTATCCCGCTTCCGATGCCCGATCGCCGAGCAATCGGCAGCGTCAACGGCCTGGCGTTCTCGCCAGACAATTCGCGGGCCGCCATCTATCGCGGCGGCTGGGAAGGGATCTCGATTTTGGAATGGGATGTGACGAAAAAGAAAATCGTGCAGAACGGTACGGTCCCGATCAACGCCCACGACATCGCGTTCAACATCGGCATGGGGGACTCATTCCAATGGACCCCTGAAGGCCAGCACTGGTTGGTCAAAGGCCATCTCTTGCTGGAGTGCAAGTCGGGCAATCCCGTGTGGATGTTGCAATCGCTGCCCGGAGTCTATGTCTCACCGATCATGCTCGATCACGAAACGCTGCTGGTCCCCGTGCAGTCCAAAACAAATCGCGAAACCTTTCTGGTCAGCGTGCCGTTCCCGTGGGAACAAATTCGCCGCGCGACCGCCGCACTGAGCGATCCGTCTCAGCCGGCACTGTTGCGTCCCGGGGCCAGCGTGAGCATGGAATTCAATCCCGGCCCGCTGCGTTTCATGCCCGCCGATCAAATGGCCCAAGTCCTCGGCCAACCGCTGGCCGAACGGCTGAAAACCTTCGGCATGAAAGTCGAAGCGAATCAATCCACGGTCCTGTACCTCAAGTATCAGGAGCAAACCGGCGACGCCTTGCAGGTCGTCGAGCGACGCTCGCCGTTCGACTTCCGCGGCACCCCCACAGGCCAGTCGGTCAACGAAACCAGATACCAATTGGAGGTCGGCTGGAAACAAGCCGGCACCGACCGCGTGTATTGGAAGACGACCAGCCAAGGCAGCACGGCCCGCTCGACCAACGCCGCGACCATCAGCGATCAAAGCATTCATCAAGAGATGGTCGATCGGCTGAAACGCCAACTCAACAGCCTGATGATTCCGTATTTCATCCCCGAAGACCCCACCATCCCACTGCTGCCGGCGATCAGCTCACGCTGACTCGAAGGTCGCGACGTTTTGGCGAGCGGGGCGAAAATCTCCTGTAGGGTGGGACAAGCTCGCTTCGAGCGCCGGCCCACCATCTTCCATCACGTTGTTTTCTGGTGGGCCGGCGCGTCGAAGCGCCGCTGGTCCCACCCTACGTTCTTTTTTCAACAGGCCGTGGCGAACGCGGCAACCATCTCACGTCTGCGACATCATGGCGATGACCGCACGCTCTTCAATTGCGGGTCGTCCAGGTCGAGCCGATACATGATTTGGTTGTAATCGTAGCGCGGCGTCTGATCGGGGTTGCCGGAGAACGAGTGCGTGTAAGTCCCCTCGAAGAACAGGAACCGGCCAGCCGAAAAATACGGATGCTGCTTCGGATTGTAGAAGCTGTATTTGTCGTGCGTGACGATCTTCGTCGCCTTGCGCCACGGGCCTTCGGGGGCGTCGGCTTCCGAGTACCAAATCTCACCCAGCAGCGATGAGCCGAAGTGTTGCGTGAAGACGGACACCCAACAGCGGCGATGCTCATTCCATGTGACCGAGCCAGCGTGCGCGATCACTGGCTTCCCCGTGTCGGCGTCGGCGATTTTCAACCACGCTTCATCCGGCTTGAGCTGACCGTTCTTCAACAACTTCTCTTGCAGCGACCAGCGGATCGGAGCGGTGTCACGTTTCCAACCCCAGACGACTTTGCCATCCGAGCCGCGTTCGACCTGCGGCGACTTCTCACGTCCGCCGGGAATGAGGCAACTAAAACCTTCGTACTGGCTGAGATCGCGAAACGACTCGACCGTCGCGCGGACACGCATGACCGCTGCGGCCTCGCTGAAGTAGACGTACTCGACTCCATCGACCTTGTGCAGCAGCGGATGTCCGTCGGGATACAGCGGCGCGTCTTTGTCGAAACGTTGGCCGTGTACGAACTCGTGCCGCTCGTCGTCGAACTCGGCGATGCCCCGTTCGTAGACATCCAGCAGGCCGCGCACTTTCATGTAGCCGCAGAAGAGTCGCTCGCGGCCCGCGTCGTCCTTAAGTACCGTCAAACCGAAGATCCAGGTTGGACCATCGCCCGGCATCTTGCACATCGCTTTCGCGAAGCCATCCTCGCCAACGAAGTAGTCGAGATTCACGCCGACGGCCGGATCGAGTCCCCCGTCGTTCGGCAATCGTGAGGTCGCTCCGGGAACGTGAAACAAGCCGAGCGGATACTTCGGCCGATTCGTGTCGCCCCAAAACCAATGCAGCCGCCCGCGATAGACCGCCGTGACGACGCTGTCCGAACCAGAGACTTGAGCATTCAGCAGCGGCTGCGAGATCGGCGGCTTTTCACCGAGCAACACCGTGTCGGCGTAGATGCCCGCGCCGGTGATTCGATACAGCCGCTCGGCGATGTTGAGCCGTTTGATCTTCAGGATCGCTTCACCGCCAGCTTCGATTTTGATTTGCTTGCCGCGATAGCCGAATCCGTCTTTGGGAAACTCATATCCGTGACTGCTGACGTGGAAGAAGTTTGTTTGGCCGAATAGCTCTGGCTCGCGAATCGCCACAACGCCGGCCGAGTCCGTGATGAATCGCTGATTTGCCACCGTCTTCAATTCGACCAGCGGCACGCCTCGGCCAGTTTGCTCATCGACGACCTGAATCTTGAAACTCTCGGATCGTTCGGCCGTTTGTCCGACAGCCAGCCAAGCCAATGAGATCAGAACTGCCAGCAGAAACGATTTCATGTTGCTCTTTTTGGATAGCGACCAGTGTCCGCGACAGCGATTGGGTAACGCGGCGAAGCCGCAGTGACGTAGGCGAGTCGCTCCTGCGACTCGCATTCCGATGATCAGTCAATTCCCAGTTTCACGTTGCACGGCAATCGGCCACGAATCGCGAATCTCAGTTGCGGAGCAACTGAGCTACGTCCCGCTCACTTGCCCAACTCGATGTAGAGCGGCAGATGCCGGTAATAGACTTCGAGCATCAAGAGATTCATGCAAGTGACGTAATGCCGGCCACCGGCCGCGCCCCATTTTTCTGGAGTCGGGCGATCGGGACTCCAGCTTCCGTTCGGGTCGCCGTCTTTGAGTTGCGTGCTGACCAGCGTGTCGCGCAGCCGCGAGTTCCATTCGTCCCAGTGAGCACCCTGCATGTGGAACATCACTTGCGTCGCGTAGTACCAGTAATAGGCATCGCGATCGGCGAGGTCGGGCAGGTGCTGCCGCAGATAATCGGCACCGGCCACCAAGCGAGCATCGGTGCGAACGGCTCCGAGGTATTGCCGCATCAGCAAACCTTCGGCGGTCATGGCCAGGCTGGCTGTTCGGCTGGGGTGATAAGCGAATTGCCCCTTGGCGGTTTTACTTTCGACAGAGTCCAACCACTTCGCCACACCCGAATAAACATCTTTCGGCACGGACAGCCCGGCCATTTCACCGCTCTTGAGCGCCATCAATTGCCAGCCGGAGACCGACGTGTCCGATTCAAACTTGGGGCGATAGCGCCAGCCGCCAAACTGCGGATGCTGCGAGGCCACGATGAAGTTGAGCGCCTTCTGAGCCGGCTCGCGCAGCGCCGGGTCTTTGGTCAGTCCGTAGGCTTCGCACAGCGCGATCGAAGCCATGCCGTGGCTGTAGAACCACACGAACTCGCTCTCGTCCGCGAAGAGATCGCCATCCGGCTTCTGATGTTGAACGAGCCACTTGAGGCCGCGATCAACGACCGCTTGATGCTCACCCGACTGATGCGTGTAGCCGGCACCGAGAATCGACAGCAGGGCTAAACCGGTGGCGGCGGTGTTCGATTGAAAGCTGCCGTGTCCCGCGCATTGATGGTCTTGGCAATGCAGTTCGTGAATCCCCCAATGCCCGTCGGGAGCTTGATGCTTCGCCAACCATCGCAGTCCGCGTTCGACGGCTTGCTCCGATTCTTCAGAACCACCCAGCGACTTGATCGCTTCGCGGCGCGATTCCGTCTTGCGCATCGAGAAACCCGCCGCGATCTTCGCTTCGGGGGAAACACCGATGCCCGGAGCCGCGCGTTTGATGAGCCCCGCGACCTGCGCTTCGGTCGCCAGCTTCGGACCTCCGTCACCAACACCGGGCCGCGCGGAGCCACTGGCGATACGAGTCGGCTGCGCGGAATTCGATCCGGTCGGCGCGGAGGCTGTTCCCGGTCCACTGCTGCCGGGCAATCCGGCCGAGCGACGCGGGACCGACGCGGTCGATTGTGGTCCTGCCAGCTTGCCACCGGCGGACGGTTGCGATTGCGGTCCTGAAAAGACGAGCGTGCCGCTCTGTTCGGCAGCGCTCGCGCTGGAGGTTACTGGTGCAGCGGCCGCGCGCGATGTCGATAAGCCGGTGCTGCTCCCCTTCGCGAAGCCTGCGTTGGCATCAAGCTGCGCGGACGGTTCGGATGTCTTTGCCGCAAGGCCGCCGCCGGTGGAGGATCGCACGGCCGTCGGTCCGCTGGTTGTCGATGCTGTCGTCGCTGGGCCGGATGAGTCCGATGTTCCATTCGATGCGCGCGCGGGAACTCCAGTCGCTTGTCGCCCGACGGATGTATTCGCCGGGCCGCTGCCGAGCACTCCGGACTTCGCGGTCGAGCTTCCTGCCGCGCTCGCAACATTCACATCGCCGGCCTGTGTGCCGACCGCATTGGCTTGGCGACCGGTCCCACCGGTTCCCACTTTCGAAGCTTCGGCTTGTCCGAGTTGCGGTTGTCCCGTGCCGGTCGATTGTCGCGCGAGATTCCCCGTGTTGCCGCGCGACGGAGTCCCCGATTGCGGAGTGCTCAGCGCCGCTCCGGTGCCGGCTCCCGCATTGCCGAGCGGCACGGTTGCCGCCGCACCGCGTGTCGCCGCGCTCGCGCCGGACGATTCCGAAACTTTCGGAGCACTCGCACCTCCGGGCGCGGCCACGTTGACCGATTGAGCCGTTGCATTTGCCGCTCCGCCGGGTTGTCCATTGTTGCTGCGGGCGAGTTGTGCCGCTCCGCCGCTGGTCGGAGTTGCGTCTCCTGAATTGCCTGAGTTGGCCGAACGCTCGGTCCGCGTGCTGCTGACGTTCGGCGAACTCGATGACGACGGAACATTGCTCGTCGGTCGTTGAGAAGCGGGTACGTTCGCTTGAGTTTGACGAGCGGCCTCAACGGCTCGTTCTTGAGCGCTGACCTGTTTGGCTGCGGCCGTGGCGACCTCGACGGATTCTTTGGCGGTCGCGGCAGTGGCCTTGGCTTCCTTGGCTTGCCGCTCGCTGAACTCGACTTGCTGCTCAGTCATCTTCGTCTTCGGGTCGGCGCGATTGGCCTTCAACCGCGCGGCGGCGACTCGCGGATCGGTCGAGTTCAATTCCGCTTGCTCGCGCTCGGCCTTCGCCAGCTCGCTGGCTTTCTTGGCTTGCTCGACGCGCGAGTCCATTTCCGGCTGCGAGGTTTTCGACGTCTCCACTTTCGGCGCGGCGACCGCTTGCGGAGTCGGCGTTGGTTGCTCACGCATTTGCCGCTCAAGTTCGGTCTTCGCTTCTTTCTGAAACGCGGCTTGCTCCTGCCGTTTCATTTCTTCGAGTTTCGCGACTTCAGTCTGACGTTCGACTTCCAACGCTTGCGGTTGATTGGGCTGTTGGATTTCGGACTTTTGCCGTTCCAACTCCATCTGCGCTTCCGGAGTGTTCGAGTCGGCCGGTTTCTGCCACGCGGCTTCGGCGTTCGGAGCTTCCATGCCGCCGTAATTCGGCAACGTGAGTTCTTCACGCGAATTGCTGGCGTCGTCTGCCTGCGCGACCTGCGACAACGGCGTGCCGAAGTGAAACACCTGCAACGACATTCCCAGCAATAAGTGCAACAGCAAGCTGATCGCCACCGCCCACTGCAAGCGCCGCATCAGGACGCCGCGCACCAGCCACGCGGCCACGACCATCGACAGCCCTAGCGTCGCGGCCCAGCCGACCTGACCCCAGAAATCGTTCATGCCCGGCAGCGGAGTGGCCTCACCCGGCGAGAACCGAGCCATCATGCCCAACAGCGCCAGCACGGCACTACCGATCGCCAAGCCCGCCGCGATCCACACGCGCAGCGCTTGCCGAGCGGAGAGTTCCGCCAGTTCTTCTTCAGAGAGTCGCAGCAGATCTCTCATGGCAGATTCACCTGGAGTGCTGCGGCTCGACACAGCCCTCCATTCAGTTGGAAAGAAGACTTTGATTTTCACCAAACGACCGTCGATCAGGCGGTGTTCGTTGTGGCGATTGTGGGGTTGATGGGAGTCAAAATTCCAATCGAATGGAGGGCTGCGTCGAGCCGCAGCACTCCAAGTTATGGCTTTCCGTCCGGAGTTTGTTCGGCTTCGGGGATCACGGCGACGCGATAGTCGCTGATCTTCGCTTGATTACACAGGCTCATGACCCGCGCGATGTATTTCCAATCGGCCTGCTCGTCGCCGCGAATGACGACCGTTTGATTTCCGGGATTATCGACGACCGACCGCTTCAGCCGATCGGCTAATTGCGGTTCCGAATGCTTTTCGCCGCCGACGTAAAACTCGCCGCGCGCGTTGATGTTGATAATCATTTCCTTCGGCCGCATGACCATCGGCATGGCCGCGGCCGCTTCCGGCAAATTGGCGTCGAGCGAAGCCTCGCCACTGCTCCGAGCCTCCTCATCGAAGTGGCTGGAGACCATGAAGAACAACAGCAACTGAAAGACGCAGTCGATCATCGGCGTCATATCCATCGACCGCTTGTTTTGTTTTCGTCGGAAACGCATGGGATCACTATCCAGTATTTTGTAGCCGCGTTTCGCCAGAACGCGGGAGGCCCGCACTCTGGCGAGTGCGGCTACGTGTCACCGCTCGATTCGCCTTTGGCTCCCATCACGCTCCAGAGTCCTTTGCCTTTCGGTGCTGTTGTCTCAACATCGGCGGGCGGCTTGCTGGCCGTGACAGGTTTCGCCGGAGCCGCTGCCGGTTTGGCCGCGGTTCCTTTCACCAGGACTCCTTCGCCATCGACCGTGCGGCGGATGCGCAGCTTGCCTTCGAAGCGTTCGAACTGCGGCAGGATTTCCAGAAAGACGTCTTCCATGTCACGCAGCAAACGATCGATGCGGCTCTCCAACCAACTGGCGATCAGCACGGCTGGGATCGCGATACACAGGCCACCGAAGGTCGTGACCAGCGCGGTGTAAATCCCCGAAGCCAACTCTTGACCTTTCGCCGCCCCCGTGGCGGTGGTGGTGCTCGTGACCATGAAGGCCATGATCATGCCTTGCACAGTGCCCAGCAGCCCGATCAGCGGAGCGACGCTGGCCGAGACATTGATCGGTCGCAGGTTGTCGGCCATCTCGTCCGCCTCGCGGCCGACGGCGTCTTGAACGGCTTGCTCCAATTCCGAGTGCGGGCGGCCGATCTTCAAGATCGCGGTACGGATGACGTTCGCCAGTGGCGACGGATGCTGCTGGCAGACTTGATAGGCCAGCTTCGGGTCGATGCCGTTGTCGTCGGTATTCAACTGCTGAATCGCGACCAGCAACTTCGGCGGCAGGATCTTCTTGCCGCGCAGACCGAAGAAGCGTTCAATCGCATAGGCCACGACGATGATCGAATCGAGGAACAGCGGAATCATGAAGATGCCGCCTTGAACGGTGAGATCCCAAACCGACGGCATCGTCGGCGGCTTGCCCGCCCCCTTGGGCGGAGCCGCGGCTGGTTGCGGCGCGGCGGCCGGTTCAGCAACGGCTGGCTCGGCAGGTTGAGCTTGCTCGGCCGCCTCTTGAGCGCGGCTCCAGAGCGGCACGACTGACAAGCTCAACGCGAGCAGGACAATCACGAAGCGCAGCCGTTGTCGCCAGGCTTTCGGTTTGAGCGATGAGACACGCATGAAAGACATCTCGAAATGGTTTGAAGTGAATTAGATCAGTGGGCGATCCGTGTGGTCCGTGTCATCCGTGTTCTTAGTCTTGATGCGAGCAGTTGAGGAGGAACACGGATTTGACGGATGACGCGGATTTCGGCGGGGCAAGATGTTGTCCACTTCATAGTTCCGTGAGCCGCTTCTTGGCGGCGGCGGCTTTCGGGTGTTCGGGGTATTTCTCGATCAACTGTTGGTAGGAACTCTTGGCCTGTGGGATGTCCTTCAGCACTTCGAAGCAGCGAGCGGCCTCAAAGAACGCCATCGCCGACCATTCCTTGTGGCCGTAGGCGAACGCGGCTTTGAGGAAATGCTTGGACGCCACCTTGTGATCCTTCTGAGCGAAGTAGCATTCGCCAATCATGAATCGCGCTTTGGCCGCGGTCTCGGTCTCGGTTTCTTCGGTGACCAGTTCGTACTGCTTGATCGCGGCATCGAGTTTCTCTTGCTGCTGCAATGCCCAGCCGACACCGTAGCGAGCTTCCGGCCGCAACTCAAAATCTGGGAACTGGTCGAGCGTCTGTTGATGAAACTTGAGGCTCGCGTCCCATTGCTCCAGCGCCGCGGCGCATTCGCCGGAGCGATACAGCGCGAGTGCTTGATACGTCGGGTTCTTGGCGGCGATAACTTGTGCGTAGCGGTCGAGTGCCCCCTTCCATTCCTTCTGTTTGTACTGGCACTCGCCCAACAAGAAACCCGCGTCTCCAGCGAGTGGGCCGGTCGGATACGTCTTCAATTGAGTCGCGAACGTCTCCGTGGCTTCTTTCAGTTTGTCCGATTTCAGATAGCTCCAGCCCAACTTGTGGACGGCCTTCTCGCCCAATTCACCTTTGCCGGCCTTTTGCTGAGCCTCGGCATACGCCTTGGTGGCGTCGGCGAACTCACCCGCGTCGTAGAAGGACTCGCCCACTCGAAAGAGACTCTCAGCGGCCAATGGGCTGTTGGGATAATCGGTGGCCAAGCGACGGAACGCCGCGACCGCTTCCGGGCGGCGACCAAGTTCCACATAAGCGAAGCCAAGCTCATAGGCCACTTTGTCCGCGCCGGCGTATTGGCGATCGGTGCTCAAGATGGCGGAGTAAGTCTTCGCGGCTTCATCGAACTTCTGCTGCCCCGCGAGCGCCAGGCCGAGCAAGTATTGAGCATCGAGCATGTCCGCCTTGGGTGGCTTGCTCTGCAAGAACGCGGTCGCGTCATCGGCCGCTGTCGCGAATTCGCCAAGCTGATAGCGGGCCATCGCGCGAACATACAGCCCTTTCGGCGCGACCTCCGACTTCGCGTACTTGCTGGCGAGCGTCGTCATCGCTTCCGCCGCTTTCTGAAAATCGCCACGTTTGAAGTGAGTCCAACCCAAGCCGTATTGAGCATGCGGCGCGAAGGTCCCCTCCGGCCATTTGCCAGTCACCTCGGTGTAATGTGCGAACGCCTGATCGAAGGCGTTCTGAGCATACGCCGCCTCACCCATGCGGAACGTCGCCTCTTCCACGCGAGTGCTCTTCGGGAATTGCTTGGCGAGCTGTTGCAGCTTCGCGGCCGCATCGGATTGCCGATCCAGCTTGCGGTAGGCATCGGCTAGAGCCAGCAATGTCTCATCGGTCTGCTCGCGATCGGGCTTGGTCTTAAGGGAACTTTCAAACGCTTGAGCCGCTTTCGCATACTGTTGCTGAGCGGCCCAGGTGCGGCCGATCAAGGCTTGCGCTTCGCTCAGCAGCGCCGGGTCTTTGAGTTCCTTGTTCGCTGCTTCCAAGGCCGCGATGGCCTCCGCGTTCTTACCGGCCAAGTGCAGCGTGAGACCGCGTCGCACCCGTGCTTGCGGAGCGTTCGCGTGTGTCGGAGCCTTCTCCAGAAACGCGCGATACTGTTGCTCGGCCTCCGGGTATTCCTTCAACAGTAGCCGCGATTCCGCGGCGATGAACAACACGTCGGGGACCAGCTTGTCGTTCGGGAATTGCGAGAGAAACGTCGCACTGTGAGCCTTCGCCGCCGCGTGATTGTCGGCATCCAGCGCCGTGAGCGCGGCCATGTATTGCGCCTGGGCGGCCAACTCGTGCTTGGGATTCTTCTGAGCGAAGTCGGCATACAGCGGAACTGTTTCGGCGCGGCGATTGGGGATCTCGTACAACGCGTCGATTCGTGCCAGCACCAGTTGCGGCATCACCGCGCTTCCGGCGTGCTGCTTGATCGCGTCGTCAAGCACCTCCAACGCTTTGGTGGCGTTCTTTTCTTTGAGGTAAGCCCGCGCGATCCACTGCTTCGCCTCGATCGCTTCCGGAGCATCGCGCTTGGCGACGATCTCCAAACCGTTGCGAGCTGCCGCGTACTTGCCGATTAAGAAGTAACACTTCGCACCCGCCAGCACGGCGGTGTCGTAGTGCTTCGTCTCCGGGAACAGACGCGGCACGTCCCAGTAGACCTTACCCGCCTCTTCGTGTTTGCCGAGTTCATAAAGGCATCGCGCCTGCCGCAGCAACGCGGTGTCGGCCAACGAAAAGTCTTTCGCCGCGCCGACTTGAGCGAACAGGCTTTGCGCCGCCCCATAGTCCGCTTTGGCGAATAACACCTCGGCCTGTCGCATGCGGACTTCCGTGGCCAGTGCATGCTTGGGGAACTTATTTTGGAACTGCGCGAACGTCGTCTCAGCCTCATCGGATTGCTTCAGCGCTTCTTGAGTGACTCCGAGCGCATACGTTGCATCGGCCACCAGTTCGTCGTTTGGATAGGTGCGGATCAACGTCGCGTAGTTCTTGGCCGCGTCGTCCCACTTGTTCTGCTGATAGAGGCTCTCGCCGCGATAGAACATCGCGCGTGCGGCCAGCGGACTTTTCGGGAATTGCTCCAACAACTTGCTGAAGGCTTTCTCCGCTTTGTCGTAGTCGTCCGCTTTCTTGGACTGCTGCGCCTGGCTGTACCACGCGGTCCCCAGATTTTGCAGCGTCTGATCGAGCAGGTCGAATTTCGGAAACTGTTTACTAACCACCTCGAAAGCGGCGATCGCGGCCGGATATTGCTTCGCCTGTAAGTGACAGGTGCCGAGATAGTGCTGAGCCTTATCAAGCCGCGAGTCCTTCGGAAACTTCTTGATGAACGTCGCCCACTCGTCGATCGCCAGTTCGTAGAGCTTTTGATTCTGGAATCCGACAGCGACCGCGAACTGCCGTGTGCCGGCCTCGGTATCTTCCGCCGCCACTCGCTGCGTGGCCGACGGTGTCAGCACACACGCCGCCAGGACCAACAGAGCTATCCAAACTCGCTGCCGAAACATTTCTGCATCCCCCACCGAAACCAGGACAAGACATCGGCGATCAGGATACGGTGCCTGTTGTGGGCTGTTAAGCGACGCCTCGTTTCCAACTTCGGCGGGAAATCTCGCGAAGCAGGCTTTTTGACGGGTTTTCGAGCTGTTCAAGGCCTGCCGTCGGAGAAATCTTCTGCGGAGAGCAGGCAAAATATGAAGGGCGAAAAATCACGGCCAAAGAACTGCTTCGCGGCATTGATTTTTCGCCCTTCATTTTCTGCCAGCGAGCTTCACTCGTCTACTTTGCAGCCGTTTCGCGGAGCAGTTCTTCTTCGAGGCGATTCATTTTTTGCCGAATCGCGCCCTGCACGGATTCCAACCGGCGCTGCACCTCGGAGTATTCGTCGGACTGCTTGGCGGACTTCGCCTGTGTGCGTCGCAGGATCAACGGCAGCAGCAGCCGGCGAGCTTGGTCGTCGTGACCAGCCGCGACTTCCGCGACCACCAGCCAATACTTGTAGCCCAGATTGAAGGGGTTCTCGACGATCGCCCGCGTGATCTCTCGGCTGGCGGCTTCATAGTTGCCTTTGCGGTAATGTTGCAGTCCTTCGTCGAAGATCGTCGCGGCCTCGCGCGGAGCGGGCCTGATCACCTTCAATTGGTCGAGCTTCGGTAGCGGAAGGATTCCGTTCGCGGACGCGAACATTTCTTGCATCACCGACTCGCACACTTTCCCGGCTTTCGAGCGGAGTCGTCCTTCCGACAATTGGCCTTCGGCAACCAATAGCAATTGGTCCTGATCGTTCTCGAATCGCACGCTCGTAATTTGGATGCCATCCCATTCTGGGTTCTGACCAAGTGCCGTTTGAATTTTGACCAACGCCGCGTGAGCCGACGCGGCGTTCGGCAACGCGACCGTTGCCGGTTGAGACGTCGATGGCGCAGCCTTGGTGGTGCTCGGCTTCTTGCTGGCGCTTGGTGGTGGCGGAGGTGGCGGAACGGGGTCGTCTGAAGACTTCGATTCCACTTTCTTTTCCGTGGCCTTCCCTTTCGCGCCGGGAGAGTCTTGAGCCACAAGCAAGCTGCTCAGGGCCGCCATCACGAGCCCAGTTGCCATCCAGCCAAAACGATCGATGATCATGAGGACTTCTCCCGCGAATCACTGAGCCCAGCTCCGTGAGAATTTCCATGAGGACTAAAACTCTCCGACCAAATCCTTCGCTGACTTGGTCGAGAGGGACTTCAGCACATTGTATGACGTGCTGAGATTCAAGAAACGGACATGGCCATCAACAAGCAAAAAATGGGCACCGCCGGGATGCCAGCTCCAAAACTGGCTGACTGTGATGCTGGTGGTCGGCAGGTTGTGCGGCGGAACCAAGCCGTTTTGTAGGCTGAGATACTGCTCGCATTCCGAACCGCCGCACAGCACCCAGCCCCAGCCGAGATCGTTGGGCAAGCCACGCTCGCCATAGAAAAACGTCTGCGAAGTGCCGTCCTTCACATGGTCGAAGCGGGTCGAACTGCGTGTGAACATCATGCCGGTGCCCTTCGTCGTGGCGGTGATACTGAAGAAGCAGGCCGGATACCCGATGCCCGTGTCGCCGGACACGCCGAGATAATTGCCGGGATACAGTACTCCGCAATCGACGGACGGGGGCAGCGGTCCCGTCGGACCGGAGAGCAGCGTTTTGCCGGAGTTCGGATCGCTCGGACAGGTGTAGGCAAGGATTCGCGTCATCGGCGCGTTGGGTTTGCCGGCGGCTTGAATGGCTTTGGTCGATATGCAGCAATCCGGCGCGTTGAAATCCACCGAGGCGTAGGCCGCACGCTGTTCGACATACGGCAGCAACGCCAACAGGCTGCCCAATGAAAACGTGGGGCCAGGGCGCACATGGCTCCCCATCGGAAAGCATTTGTTGGTGTCGTGGTAGTTGTGCAGACCCAGGCCGATCTGCTTGAGATTGTTCTGGCACTGCGTCCGCCGCGCCGACTCGCGAGCATTCTGCACCGCCGGCAACAGCAGCGCGACGAGCATCCCGATGATCGCGATCACGACGAGCAACTCGATCAGCGTGAAGCCGGTCGGCCGAGTTGTTGCAGAGTGTCGAGAAAACTTCGGCATGGTTCGAGTCAGGCTACGGTTTGGCTTCGGCTTTCAGTTCATCGGCACTCTTCCAAATAAAGTGCTGAGTCGCAGAGTCTTGGTCAGGAACGGTGACTTGTTGCTCCCACTGCGTCGGTGGAGGCGGAGCGTTCGGATCTTCGCTGGCGATTTTCGACACGCTGCTGAGTTCCAGATTCACACTCACTTTGTACTTGCCCGGCTGCGGCCCATCCAACTTCGTGAAGTTGTAGAGTCCGCCAGAAACCGAAGTCCAAGCGACTGGTCCCGCATTTCCTGGTTCCGGCAGAAATCGAACGGTCGCGTCTGGCACCAGCTTGTCGCCAACGATCACCGAACCGCGCACCGCGACTCGCCGAGGTTCCGCCTTTCCGCCGCAGCCGATCAGCGTCACCAATCCCATCAGCATCAGGGCCAGCCGCATCAGATCTCCTTCGCGATTCCTCGTCGGACGATTCTGCTCGCGGCAATTGCAGCAGAATCCGGGAATGAGGAAAAGTCCCGATTCCGTGGTCCGGAATCGGTGTTGATGTCCCTCGCTCAGGAGTCCCTCCGATGCGATGGCGAAAGGAACTGCCCGCTGGCCTGGAACGGTGATTGTGGGGTAGACGCTTCAGTCTCGACTCCACGGGCCGTGTTCTTTGTTGCCAAGCCAGCGCTCCGCCGCTTCAGGGTCCAGGCCGGTCCCCGTTTCGATGCAGGCAATCGTGTCTTCCGCTTCGGCAGACATTGGCCACCAGAATCCGGGAGCCAGCCGGTGATCATGAGCAGCGATTTCGCGGAGCCTGGGCAGCGCCGCGTGAAATCGTGCATTGCAAAATCGTTGCCCGATGCGATTGATCGCGGCAAGTCGGGCGATGGCGAACATCGACCAGAATTGAACGTCGATGTCGGTTTCGGTCAGGCCACGCAAGGCGGCAACCCACGTTCGGTGAAACAACCGAGTCCGGCGGTCGGCAACGCAGATTACGTCACCAGCGTCGCCACGCAGCCAGCCGGCGAGATCGGTTCGCTCAAAAATCGTGACCAGCACATCGTTCACGTCGTCGCTGTTCGAGAATTTCAATCCGTGAATGACCGCTTCCAGAACGAAGCGATTGGGGACGGCAGAATTCAGTTCGCGGCGAGCGATCCGTACCAAAGATTTCTCGGTTCGCTTCCCGCCAATCGCGTACAACGCGCATCCGCACGAAATCCGACCTTCCACATCATCGACCAACATTCGCACCAAGACGGGAACGGCTTGTTTGGCTTTCAGCGCTTGCAACAGCGAGATGCCGAAGTCTTTCAACTTGCGAGGCAGCTCCGGCAACTTGTCGAGAAGCTGACTCAGCGTCCGAATTCGTCGTTCTCGCAATTGCCGAAGACAACGATCGCCGGTCTTCGCGAATCTCTGAATACACTTCGCGAACGCTTCGCGATGTTCGGCCGATCGACTCGGAAGAGCCGCCAATTCTTGTTCGATATGACGCTGAAACAACGCCTGCAAATTGTGGCTGGACTGTGCCATGCGTTCGTCTCTTTTCCTCGCTTTGGAATGGCCGGATGGAGTGGATCTTCTAGCCGAACGCGAATTCCGATTACACTCTCGCCGTTTCTGCAACAAGCTCAGTTGCCAGGAGTCAGATTCATGTCCGAACCAATGACCTCACTGTCCCGCGAAGAGATCGCAGAGCGAGGCGACAAACTCTACGCGGAAGGCATCGAACAACAGGTTGCCTCCGCCAAAGGGCAAGTCGTCGCCATCGACGTGCATTCGGGCGATTACAGCTTGGCCGAGACTGGCGTTTTGGCTTCGCGAGATTTGCGCACGCGAAAACCGGAAGCCGAGGTTTGGCTCGTGAGGGTCGGCAGCCGCGCGTATTCCAAGAGACGGCGTCGCCTACTGGGTTCAACAGGCTGTCGCGTGACTGAATACACTTTCCCCGCCGCGATCGCTCTTTGCGAGGGGGCTCAATGATGTCCGAAACAGTTTCGCACCTCGCTCCTGAAGAGGTCGCCGCGCGAGGCGACAAACTCTACAAGGAATCCATCGAACAGCAGGTCGCGTCGGCCAAAGGTCAAGTTGTCGCTATTGATGTGCTGACTGGCGACTTCAGTTTGGCGGCCAATGGGATTTTGGCCGTCAAGGATCTTCGCACGCGGCATCCCGACGCGGTCATTTGGGGGGTGCGCGTTGGCAGCCGGACGTATCATCGGATTGGCCGCGGGCCGAGGAAGGTGAAATGATCCAGGGAATTGTCACCGAAGATTTGGAAGCCTGGGTCGATTTGGCCATTGCCGGTGACGAACAGCCAGCCGTGGGTTTCTCAGCGCTGGTGGATACAGGGTTCAGCGGCTGCTTGACGCTGCCTCAAGCTGTTCTGGAGAAATTTCACGCGAAGCCGATGTTCCAAGTGAATGTGACATTGGCCGACGGCAGCGAAATCGTCGCCGACCTGTTTGAACTCACTGTTCTTTGGGACGGTCAGCCACTCACGATCGAAGTCGATGCGGCCGAAACCGAACCGCTCATCGGCATGGCACTACTCGCGGGACACGATCTGCAAATGCGGGTCGTGCCCGACGGTGAAGTCACTATCACTCCAATTCCCCAATGATCGGTGGAATTCATCGTCGAAGTCGTTGGGGCTTTGTTTCTTTAATCAACTGGATTTTATCGACACCATGACCGAACTCGCCAAACAGTACGAACCCAAAGAAGCTCAATCAAAATGGTTTTCGTTTTGGGAGGAGCGCGGGTATTTCGACGCGAATCCGAACCCGGACAAGAAGCCGCACACGATCATGATTCCGCTGCCGAACGTGACCGGAGCGCTCCACATGGGGCATGCGCTCAACGGGACGTTGCAGGACTTGCTGACTCGCTGGCGGCGGATGCAGGGCTACGAGGCGCTCTGGATGCCCGGCACCGATCACGCCGGCATCGGCACGCAAGCGGTTGTCGAGCGGCGGATGCTCGAAGAGGAAGGGCTGACGCGGCATGACATCGGCCGCGAGGCGCTCGTCGAACGCATCTGGAAATGGAAGGACAAGTACGAGGCCCGCATCATCGGCCAGCAGAAAATGCTCGGCGCGAGCTGCGACTGGCGGCGCGTGCGCTTCACGCTCGACGACGTTTGCGGCCGAGCCGTCCGCCGTACGTTCTTCAAGATGTTCAGCGACGGCCTGATCTTCCGAGGCAAGCGGCTGGTCAATTGGGACACGTACCTGCAAACCGCTGTCTCCGACGACGAGGTCACTCACGAAGACGTCGCGGGGCATTTTTGGACGTTCAATTACCCGGTCGTCGAAATAGGACAGATGGGACAAATAGGACCAATAAGTTGTATCAGCCCCATAATTCCCATTCCCCAAGAAACTGGCGAACGCATTTCGTTTTCCACAACCCGCCCCGAAACCATGCTCGGCGACACCGCCATCTGCGTGCATCCGACCGACGAGCGCTACACGCACCTCATCGGCAAACACGTTCGCATTCCGCTCAACGGGCGAGTCATCCCGATCATCGCCGATGCTCTGCTCGCGGACAAAACGCTGGGGACGGGATGCGTGAAGGTCACGCCGGCTCATGATCCGAACGACTATGCGTGCGGGCTGCGGAACAAGCTGCCGATGATCAACATCCTCAACTCGGACGGCACGCTCAACGAGCATGGCGGGCAGTACGCCGGGCTGACGATGTTTGCGGCTCGCGAGCGGGTCGTCGCGGACATGCAGTCGCTGGGCCACTTCGAGAAGGTCGAGGACCGCACGATCCCGCTGATGCACAGCGACCGCTCGAAGACCCCCATCGAGCCGTTCTTGAGCGACCAGTGGTTCGTGAAGATGGACACGCTCGCCGAGGCCGCCATGCAAGCCGTCCGCGACGGCAAAGTGAAATTCTTCCCGTCGCGCTACACGACCAGCTACATGGACTGGCTCGGCGAGAAACGGGACTGGTGCATCAGCCGCCAGCTCTGGTGGGGACATCGAATTCCCGTGTGGGCGAGGGGCGAGGGGCGAGGGCTGAGGGGCGAGGGGGAAGGCATGAAAGCTCTCGCCGTGTTCGGCGGAACGCTCGTTAGCGACGGCGTGACCGTGAAGTTCCCTGATGAAAAGTCTGACTTCGTTTCCGCACGCTTTGTCGATGGTCCGACCGGCGATCAAGAGACGCTCTTGGTCTCTGTGGACATGGGCCACGATGACATCGAGAAGCAACTCGAAGCCAGCGGCTTCAAGCAAGACGAAGACGTGCTCGACACTTGGTTCAGTTCTGCACTGTGGCCGCACGCCACGCTCGGCTGGCCCGACGCTGAGTGCAATCCTCCGGTTGCACTACGGAAAGGCATCTGGTTTAGAAAGTCCGACGGCTACTTCACAATGAACGAAGATGAGAAAGCGATCTTTGTTGCTTGGGCGAAGTCGGGACGAATCGGAATACTATCTGGAGAGCATCGCGCGTCATTTGATGAAACCGAGAAATTGACGTTTTCATATTCGACGGCAATCGAAGTCGGGCATGTCCACATTCTCGTTGCAGATGTTCGGGACAAAGAGGTTGTTGATTACGTTGAGTCGCACGGATTTCAAAAGCGGCCCTCGCCCCTCAGCCCTCAGCCCTCAGCCAAGAACGAAGTCCTCGACTACTTCTACCCCGGCAACGTGCTGGTGACGTCTCGCGACATCATCACGCTGTGGGTGGCTCGGATGGTGCTGACGGGGTTGTACAACATGGGGGAGGTGCCGTTCCGGCATGTCTGCATTCACCCGAAGATTCTCGACGGGTTTGGGC
>CAMDDX010000140.1 GCA_945893075.1 Planctomyces sp. SH-PL62
GGGGCGTTTTACACCACGTCGTTTTTCCGTCTTCGACGCATCGCTTTCCGAGGGGCGAAGTGTGATCTGATGCCTCCGGCGGACTGGAGTGACAACAGTGTTACCATGTCTGATCTGCAAAAAGTCCGTGCCATCGACAAGACCTTGGATGAACCATTCCGCGAGCTTTGGAGCGCCCTCAGCCATGTAATTTGCCTCGTGGTTTTGCTGGCCACGTTCTGGTTGATCTACTTGTGGCGCTGGTCCATGCCTTTGATTGATGGACCGCTTTGGTCGATGTCATTCGGAATGGCATTGATCGCAGCACTTCTCTTCTGGCTGTACCAGTTCATATCCACCGTCTTTATGTTCCACCGATGCCGTGAGTGGTTACGGTTGCTTGACGGACTGCCATTTCTTGAGGCCTTTGAGCAAAAGCGATTGCCACAAGCCGTCTCGCGTTACATGAGGAGACTGATCCCCGTACCGGTGCCGCACGAACAAATCAAACAAGAACTCGACGTCCTCCGCCGACTCGCTCAGGAGATTGGACGTGAGTGGTTAGCACAGGCTCAAACAGCAGAGGATTTCATCTGGGGAGATCGTCTCGTCGAGTTGGCCAACCAAGCGGCGGACGTCAACCAACCCCGTTATCGAACGCTGGATCGAGTTTATGTCGAACTGCGTCAGCGACTCGATGGATTCCTTGATCGTCGAATTGAGGACCGCTTTCCCGAATTGAGCCACAATGCAGAGGACAAACCGAGTGTACCTGAGAAAAGCCGCGAGCGGCTGTGCAACCACATGAAACAGTACTGTGCCATCTACATCGTCTTCCAATTGACTCAGCGTCTGGGATACCTGCGCGATCAAATGCTGGCGACTATGATTTCCGGGTTATTGCTCTTGATCGCGGCGAGTTCGTACCCGTTTCAACCGGCAAGTCTCTTGCGAATGACCGCGATTGCGATGGTCCTTGCCGTAGCGCTGCTGACAACTTTTGTCGTGGTTCGGCTCGAACGGGACGCGGTCATCAGCCGAGTGGCCAATAGCACACCGGACGCAATTAGCTTTGATTCGCGGTTCTTTGCGTCGGCTGCCATGTGGTTAATCCCCACAGCGATCCTCTTAGTCGGACAGCTTGTGCCAGGCTCGGGAACCTGGCTGTACCAAGTGTTCGAGCCTTTTCTTCACATGAAACGATGAGTAAAAAAGCTGGCACCACGTCATCCGTTCGGTACTTTTATCGCCCGATCGAAGACGCCCCGGCGCTGCGCATCCGCGTCTCTTTCGGCGGCGTGATGAGTTGGATGTGTTCGCGACCGAGAAGTTCGTTGAGCGATGTTTGAAGGTCGGCGTTGCAGCTCACTTTCAATTGGCTCGATGTGCTGAGGACGTAGCGCAAATGTTGGTGCGGGTCGTTCGGGTCGGGCGTGTCCACGATCAGGATCACGTCGGTTTTTCCGGGGTGGCTTTCGAGGATTTGTTTGGTGCGAGTCATCTCGCGTTCGCCGTGCAGGCCGCGTTTGAAGTTGATGGCGATTTGGGTCGTGAAGTTCTTGTCGGCTTCCTCGATGGTGAAGAGTTGGTTGACGATCACGTTCGGCTCGCGGCTGCGGCGATCGACTTTGCCTTTGAGGAACACGACCGCTTCGGGCTGCACTTTGTCGCCGAGGCGGGCGTAGTCTTCGGGCCACATGATGCAGCGGACGATGCCGGTCGGGTCTTCCAGATCGAAGTTGACGTACTTGCTGTGTCCGTTGCGGCTGGGCTTTTTCGTTTGAGACTTCTTGATGCTGGCGATCATGCCGCCGATCAGCACTTCGGTGCCGTCTTCCATGTCCCCCAGTTGTTTGTTGGTGTGCGTCGCATGTTTTTCGAGCTTGTCGGCCACCTGCGTCAGCGGATGACTGGTGAGATAAAAACCGAAGACTTCCTTCTCAGCGGCCAGCCGTTGCGAGTGCGTCCAAGCGGGAGCTTCGGGCAGTGACGTCGTTCCGGCCGGTTGCCCGTTGGAGTTTGAAACCGGAGCCTCATCGTCATCGCCGCCGAAAAGATTCTTCTGCCCGCGTTGTTTGTCCTTCTGCCGAGAAGCGGCACCGGCGACCGCGCGTTCGACGGCGGCCATGTGCTGGGCTGGGTTCGGGCCGAATGAGTCGAGTGCTCCGGCCTTGATGAGGATTTCGAGCGTTCCCTTTTGCATGACCTTTGGGTCAAGCCGCTCGGCGAGAGCGAAGATGTCTTTGAACGGTCCGTTGGCTTGGCGTTCGGCGACGATGGCGACGACCGCTTGTTCGCCGAGACCTTTGATCGCGCCGAGGCCGAAGCTCAGTGAATTGTCGGAGGCGACTGTGAATTCCAACTCGGACCGATTGATGTCCGGCGGCAGGACTGTGATTCCCATCCGCCGCGCGTCGTCGGTGTGCTCGTTGATTCGCGTCGAGGTGTCCATGCCGCAGGTCAGCAGTGCGGCCATGAACTCGGTCGGGAAGTGAGCTTTCAGATATGCAGTCTGGTACGAGAGCGCTCCGTACGCCGTCGAGTGTGATTTATTGAAGCCGTACCCCGCGAACTTCTTGATGAGTTCAAAGAGGTCTTGTGCGAGTCGCTCGGACACGCCACGTTCGACCGCTCCTTTGACGTATGCCTCATAGTAACTGGAGATGATCTTTTCTTTTTTCTTGCTGATCGCCTTGATGCACTTGTAGGCGTCGGCCAGTTCGATGCCGCCGACGCGATTGAGAATCCGCATGACCTGCTCTTGGTAGACCATGACGCCGTAGGTTTCGGCGAGCACTTCATCGACCAGCGGATGATATTTGCTCGGCGCTTTGCGGCCGTGCTTCACATCGACGTAGTCCATGACCATGCCGCCTTCCAGCGGGCCGGGACGGTACAGGGCGGACGTGGCGATGATGTCGGCGAATTTGTCCGGCTTCATCTTCGTGAGCAGGTCGCGGATGCCGCCGGACTCAAACTGGAAGATGCCTTTCGTTTCGCCCCGTTGCAGCAGCGCGAACGTCTGCTCATCGTCGAGCGGCAGCTTGCTCGCTTTGATGTCCACACCCTTGTGCCTCTTCACGTTCTGCACCGACTTGTGCAGGATCGTGAGGTTCCGCAGGCCGAGGAAATCCATCTTCAGCAGGCCGGCCTTCTCGACGTGCGGGCCGTCCCATTGTGTGACGACGTCTTCTCGGCCGGAGATCGTTTGCAGCGGGATGTAGTTGACGATCGGCGCATCGCTGACGACGACACCTGCCGCGTGTGTGCCGGCACTGCGTGACAAGCCTTCCAACCTTTGCGCGATGTCCAGCAGCTTCTTGATTTCGGGATCTGAGTTGTAGGCCTCTTTCAAATCGGGCGACTGTTCGATGGCATCTTTGAGCTTGATGTTGAGTTCATCCGGCACCGCTCCAGCGATTTCGTTGACGCGCACCAGCGGGACGCCGAGCGCTCGGCCGACATCGCGAATCGCCAGCTTGGCCTTGAGCGTGCCGAACGTGCCGATCTGCGCGACGTTGGCCGCGCCGTATTTGCGTTTGGTGTAGTCGATGACCGCCTGGCGGCCGTTCCAGCAGAAGTCGATGTCGATATCGGGCGGTTCGGTGCGGCTGGGGTCGAGGAATCGCTCGAACAGCAAGTCGTACTTCAACGGGCAGACATGACTGAGTCCGAGCAAGTACGCGACGATCGCTCCGCACGCCGAACCGCGAGCACCCGCCGGAATGTCGTTCTCTTCCGCGAACCGCACGAAGTCCCACACGATCAGGAAGTACGACGAGTAACCCATCTTCTCGATGACGGCCAACTCGAAATGCAGCCGCGCGCGGTGCGCTTCCGATAGTTCGTCGCCGTATCGCAGCGGCAGACGTTCTTCGCAGAGTTTGCGGAGATACTCGGTGTCGGTCAGCCCCTCCGGTGGGGCAAACTTCGGATAGTGCCGCGGGTTCCGATCCAATTGGATATCGACGCGGTCGGCGATGACCTGCGACATCTTCACCGCTTCATCGAAGCCCGGAAACGCGGCGTACATTTCCTCCGGCGAGCGGACGTAAAACTGATCGCAGTTCATGCGCATCCGCTTCTCGTCGTTGACCGTCGTATGCGTGCTCACGCACAGCAGCACGTCGTGAGCGGCGGCGTCTTCCTTGTTGAGATAGTGCGCATCATTCGTCGCGACCAGCGGCAGTCCGTACTTCCGAGCCAGATCGACGGTCGGGTCCATGCACTGCTTCTGAATTTCCAAGCCGGCGTTTTGAATCTCCATGTAGAAGCGGTCGCCGAAGGTCGCGACGTACCACTCGATCAGCTTCTTGGCGTCGTCCATCCGCTCGCCGAGCAGATACTGCGACAACTCCGACGCCGCGCAGCCGGACAGACAAATCAGCCCCTCGCTGTGAGCCTTCAAGATCTCCTTGTCGATGCGCGGCCGATAGTAAAAACCTTCGAGGTACGCCATCGACGCCAGCTTGACGAGGTTGAAGTACCCAGTCTTATTCATCGCCAGCAGCGTCAGATGAAAGCTGGCCTCCTTCATCTTCGTCGCCCCGCGATCGCGTCGATTTCCCGGAGCGACATACGCCTCATAGCCGACGATGGGCTTGATCCCTTCTTCGCGGCAGAGTTCGTAGAACTCAAACGCCCCGTACAAATTCCCGTGATCGGTGATCGCCACCGAGTTCATCCCCTCGGCCTTCACCTTGGCCACGAGGTCCGGCAAGCGGTTGGCTCCATCAAGCATCGAGTACTGCGAATGACAATGCAGATGAGCAAACGGACGCGGCGTGGTCATGAGCGGCTCCTTCCAGATTCGAAATCCCGCCTTGAGGCGGTCGATTCACAGTGCGAGTTTAGTTGGCTCGCGAGTCCCTCGCACCTCACACGGCGAACCGTACCGCGACCGTCAGGGAGCATGCGTGGAAAAAATGTTGCGTAAAGAAACAAGCCCGGCTTTTCCCCAAAGCCGGGCTTCTGATTGCCGTAGCCGCGTTTCGCCAGAACGCGGGTGAATGGCCGCAAACCCGCGTTCTGGCGAACGGCGGCTACCTAATGACTTCTGCCGGTCCACTTAGGTCACGACGTGGCCACCGGAATGCGCCGCGGTTCCGGTTTGTCGGCCTTCGGGAGGACGACTTCCAGCACGCCGTTGTTGAGCTTGGCGGTGATGTGCTGGTGATCGACTTCATCGCTCAGGATGAACGAACGCAAGAAGTCGCCGGTCTCGTATTCCTGATGCAGCAGCCGCGCGTTTTCTGGAACGACCTGCTCCATGCGGCCGAACAGCGTCAGTTTGTTGTCCTGCACTTGAAGCTCCAAAGTGTCGAGCGATACGCCGGGCAAATCGGCGCGCAGGACCAGCCCTGCGTCGGTCTCGTAGATGTCGATCGGTGGGGTGAAGACCAATCGCTCAACCGGCGGATGCGGTGCCGGAGTGTTTCCGTTCTTGGCGGTTTGAGTCAGTTCGCTGGTCATGACAAGCCTCTAACCCGAAGTGTGAGCGAGGGCGAGCGCTCAATGCGACGGTGATCGGACAATCGAAATTCGTTGAAGCGTTCGCCCTCGCTGACGCTTCGGGTTATTGATGTCTCGTCTCGTCACGCTCCGAACGCGACCGGAATTTGGCGAGGTTTGACCTCTTCGGCTTTGGGCAGATGCACCTTCAGAATTCCGTTGACGAACTCGGCCGAGAGCTCGTCCGCCTTGACGCGATCGGGGAGCGAGATGGATCGCTGCCAGACTCCGCGCGGACGCTCTTGGCGGCGGAAGCGTTCCTCGGCCGTCCCTTCCGGATTGGCATGGCGGCCGGTCATAGAGAGCACGCCATTGGCGATCGTCAGTTCCAACTCCTCGGATTTGACCCCCGGCAGTTCGGCGGTGATGAGGTACTCGGTGGGCAGTTCGTACAAATTGACCGGCGGGTACTGACGTCCGAATCGCAAACCCTGGAACGACAGATTCACGCTTTGCAGCAGGCGATCGACTTCCCGCTCCAGATCGTGGAAGGCGTCCCAACTGTGTCCCCAACGGAAGAGAGCCATGATTGTTCTCCGAATGACAGGCGAAAGCGAACGCTCGTTGCAAAGGCAAAGAGTGTGCCGAGTGTTTCGCGAGTCGCGGTTGCGGCTCTCAAGGTCTTTTCCGAAAGGCAGTTAGCGGCCAAGTCGCGCATTGGTTGGCGGGCGACTCGACTGCCAAGGTTGCATGACTTGGGCAGGCGAGCGGACGACGCGATGATGAGCCGGAACGCGCTAGCGTCCGGTTTCCCGTTGTTGATCGGGCCGAACCGGACGCTAGCGCGTTCCGGCTCATCAACGTGAGAGATTCGCTCGACTGGACGGCATTGGTTAATCTGCCGAGCCGAACTCTGTCACCCGCCACGCGACGCCGAAAGGGGATCATGTCCGAGCTGAATCCGCATCACGCCGTTTACTGCGGCAGTTTTGATCCGCTCACGCTGGGGCATCTCGACATCATCCGCCGCGGGGCGGGCCTGTTCGACAAGCTGACCGTGGGGATCGGACTCAACCCGGAAAAGAATCCGCTGCTGACTCCGGAAGAACGCGAGTCGATGTGCCGGCAAGTCCTCGCGCCGCTTCAAAACGTCGAAGTGAAATGCTTCGCGGGACTGACCGTGAACTTCGTGCGTGAATGCGGAGCGGCCGTGATGCTCCGCGGCGTGCGCACGCTGACTGACATCGAGCTCGAATTCACGATGACGCTGGCCAACCGCGCGCTGGACCCGGCCATCGAAACGGTCTTCCTGATGGCCAGCGAAAAGTATTCGCATATTTCCAGCAGCCTCATCAAGCAGATTGCCAGCCTGGGGCGAGGCAACACGGCGGAACAGCTCAAATCGTTCTTGCCGCGCGAGATCATCGCGCCGCTGCTGGCGAAATACCCTGATCGACAACCACAGTAGCCGAGTCACTCCGTGACTCGATTCGAGTCACGGAGTGACTCGGCTACTTTCCTCGCAACGAGACATAAGGAGAGTTCTGATGGTCAAAACCGCTTCCACCATGTTGCCGCTGGGAACCGCGGCCCCCGATTTCTCTCTGCCGAATGTCGATGGGCGAGTCGTCTCGCTCAAAGAGTTCAAAGGTTCGAAGGGCTTGCTGGTCGCGTTTATCTGTAACCACTGCCCGTTCGTGGTTCACCTCCGGGCGGAGTTCGCCAAGTTCGCTCGCGAGTACCAAGCCCAGGGCATCGCGATCGTGGCGATCAACCCCAACGATGCGAAGGCGTATCCGGCGGACGCGCCCGACAAGATGAAGGCCGAAGCCGAATCGGCCGGGTATGCGTTTCCGTACTTGTTCGATGAAACACAGTCAGTCGCGAAGGCTTATCGAGCGGCCTGCACGCCGGACCTGTTCTTATTTGATGGCTCACAACGCCTGGTCTATCGCGGCCAGTTCGACGACAGCCGGCCGACGAACGGAGTCCCTGTGAACGGCTCGCACCTGCGTGCTGCGTGTGATGCGGTCCTGGCGGGACGTGTCATCGAAGAGGGCCAGCGGCCGAGCATCGGCTGCAACATCAAATGGCGGCCGGGCAACGAACCCAACTACTTCACCGGACAACCCGCGGAGTGATTCGCAAGGCGGCGAAGCCGCAAAGTAGACGAGTCACTCCGTGACTCGAATCGAGTCACGGAGTGACTCGTCTACTTTGCTTGCGTTAATTCTGCTCGTGCGGTCGCGTGCCCAGTCGCTGTCGCAGCAGCGTCGCGCGGGCGACGTTGCGTTCGGCGGATTCCAACTGCCGCTGGCGGACCTTCTGCAGATGCGCTGGCTGCGTCGTGATGAGCAACTCGTTGACCGTCGGAATCTCCAACTTGCCGATCAGACCGAGGTTGATTCCCAGCCGCACGCTCGACAAGAGATGCAGCGTCTCCTCGGACGTGATGGTCTGCGCGCTGCTCAAGATGCCGAACGCTCGCGAGATCTGATCGTGCAGACCTTCGCGGTTGTCGTGGAGCAGCGTCTCACGAGCACGCCGTTCGTACTTCAGAATCGACGGGATGACTTCCTGCACCATTTGAATTAGCGATTCCTCGCTGTGGCCCAGCGTGACTTGATTGGAGACTTGATAGAAGTCCCCCATCGCCTGGCTCCCTTCGCCGTACAGACCGCGCACCGCCAGCCGCAGCCGCTGCAACGCTTGAAAGACTTTCTGAAGGTCTTTCGTCAGCACCAGTCCCGGCAGATGCAGCATCACGCTGACTCGAATGCCAGTGCCGACGTTCGTCGGGCACGCGGTCAAATAGCCCAAGCGGTCATCGAACGCGAACGTGACTTCGCGGCTCAGCAGGTCGTCGATGCGATTGATCTCCTGCCAGCAGTCATCGAGAGCGAAGCCGCTGTGAATGACTTGCATCCGCAGATGGTCTTCCTCGTTGACCATCAAGCTGATGTTTTCCTCGTCGCTGACAGCCACGCCGCGCGGGCCGGCGGCTTCGGAATGCTCGCGGCTGATGAGCTGCCGCTCGACCAGGAACTGCCGATCCAGCGAATTCATTTCGCTGACCGGCAGGAATTCCAGGTTGTGTCGCAGCGGTAGCACGCTGACGCGATCGCGGATCAGCCCGACGATCTCTGCCTTCGCGGCGTCATCGGCTTTGCTGGGAAACGGGAAGTCGGCCAGATTGCGAGCCAGCCGAATGCGGCTGGACATGACAATGTCCGACTCCGGCCCCGTGCCGCGCAGCCATTCGCCGCAGTGTTGAGCAAGTGCATCCAAATCCACGATCGTTCTCCTTCCGTGAGACTGTGGGCAAAGAATACTGGATTTCTAGCGTACCGACAGCCGACCGGTCGCTTGTTACAGATACTCAGAAAACTAAGTTCATGCGGCGGGGCGTTAGCGAACCCATTTCAAGTTGTCTGCGAGTCGCATCAAAATCAGGTGAAAAATTGCTGGGTGAAACATGAGAGGCATTGAAAAAGAAGCCTTGAAGCTGCATTCGCCACAGAACTTCGATTTCTGGGTGTCTTAATTTTTCACCCAACAGTTTTTCACCTTCATCGTGATCCATTCAACAAATCTCAGCGAGACAGCCATGTTCCTCGGCATTGAAATCGGCGGCACGAAACTGCAATTGGGAGTCGGTACTGGCGACGGTCCGCCGCTGATCGCGCTGGAACGGCGAACCGTCGAACGCACGCGCGGAGCGGACGCAATTCGCGAGCAGATTCTCGAAGCCGGCAGCCAACTGTTCGACAAATATCCGATTGAACGGATCGGCTACGGCTTCGGCGGCCCGGTGAACTCGGCGACCGGCCGAGTCATCACCAGCCATCAAGTCGAAGGTTGGACCGACTTCCCGATCGTCGATTGGACGCGTGAGGCGTTCGGTGTTCCGGTCCGATTGGGGAACGACTGCGACGTCGCTGCGCTGGCTGAAGCGACCTACGGCGCGGGACGTGGGCACGGTACCGTCTTCTATATCACGGTCGGCACAGGGATCGGCGGTGGATTGGTCATCGACGGGCACTCACAAGGAGGCGGGCGACTCGCCATTGCCGAAATTGGTCATCTGCGACCCGGCCCGCTCGCCGACGATCCGCATGCAACCGTCGAATCGCTCGCCGCCGGGCCGGGGATCGAAGCGGCGGCGCGAGCGCTCGTTACTGGGCAAGTTCGGCATCCGCTGATTGCGGCCGGTGGATTCGCTCCAGCAGATATCAACGTCGATTGGTCGGCCGCTGAGAACGACACCGACGATCTGCTTTGCCGATGTCTCGGCAATGTTGAGCAACTCACGGCCAAGCAAATCGCTCAAGCCGCCGCGCACGGAAATCAGATGGCGAACGCGGCATTACATCAGGCTCACGTCGCACTCGGCTGGGGGATCGCGCAGATGGTCACGCTGCTCTCGCCGCATGTTGTCGTGATCGGCGGCGGAGTCTCGCTGATGGGCGAGGAACTCTTCTTCGAGCCACTGCGCCGCCAAGTGCGGCGTTTCGTTTTTCCACCGCTGGCCGACTCGGTCCGGCTGGTCCCAGCGGCACTCGATGAGGAAGTGGTCATTCACGGAGCGATCGCGCTCGCCGCGAGAGACGATTGAGGTTCCCTGCCGCGCGGCCTACGCTGCCTTCGTCCTCCGCTGATCTGTTTCGAGCACCTCACAAAATGATTCCAATGCAGCGGTCTGAATGCGAGTCGCAGGAGCGACTCGCCTACGTAGCTCAGTCGCTCCTGCGACTGAGATTTCATTTCGTGAGACGTTCTTAAGGAACCTCTATGTCGATCCGAATGAAGTGTGACTCGTGTTTTAAGTCCTTTGCCGTCAGCGATGAGAAGGCGGGAAAACGAGTGCGGTGTCCGGGATGCAAAGAGGTGCTCACCGTGCCGTCGGACGACGACGAACCGGAACCGGCTCCGCGACCTCGCAAAGCCACCGGTCAGAAAAAGAAGAAAGCCGCCAAGTCTCAGGCACCGTGGCTGCTGATTGGAATCGGCGGCGGAGTGCTGGTCATCGCGATCGTGGTCGGCTTTCTTCTGATGGGAGGCCCGGACAAACCGGCGAATGTGGCTCAGCCGGCACCACTCTTTAACGAGGCTCTACCGCCGGAGATAAATGCCGAATTAGCGGCTCTGGCATCCAAGAATGCTCCAGGCACACCGACGTCGAGCACCGCAGCGCCCGATGTGGCTTGGGCAGTCAAGACTGACCCGCTCGCTCAGCCGATCGAGTGGCCCGAAAGTTGGAAAGCGAAAGTGGACGTCTTCGGGAGCGCTTCCGAGGTTTTGTTTCCAATGTCACTCAGCCCGTTCGTCATGGACCTCGAAGCCGGGGCCGAGGTGCGCGGCGGTCAGGTTTGGAATCTCGCGACGGGCGAGAAGCTGCACGCGTTCAAAGGCAAGACCGGACCGCTGAGCCCGCGCGAGCGGCGGCTGAGTCCCGATGGCAAGTATCTCTTGGGCAAGGCCGTCGATAAGGAAAACAACACGAAGTTGGAAATCTGGTCGTTGGAGACGAGTCAGCTTGTGCGTCAGATCTCCGCCGATGTCGCGGGCATGAATCTGGCGTTCGCCGATTTTCTTCCGGGAGATCGCATCGTCACCATCACGACTGGCAAACAGGGGGACAAGAAAGCCGCGCATCGACTGCGCGTGTTTAATCTCAACTCAGGCGAGCAACTCCTTCAGTCCGGGGACGACATCTCGTTGGAACCGCACACTGCCGTTTTCAGCCACGGTCGCCGATACCTTGCCAGTTATTCGCGTGCGGTGCGTGGTGAGCTGGTGATCTACGACACGCAAACCTGTCAGATCGTCGCGAAGAAACTGATGAGCGGGAAGGGGACGGACTCGGTCGAAGTGGCGGGGTTCTCTCCTTTGGGTGACAAGATCGCGGTCGCGATGGGTGGATATAATGTGTGCCGGATCGTGGTGCTCGACGCCGCGACCGGCAACGAATTGCAGGACCATCGTTATCCCGCCAGCTTTAGGAATCTCGTGCCCGGCCTGCTCTACACGGGCCCGACGATTGATTGGTTTCCCGACGGCAGCGTCTTGCTCTTGGGCGGAACCGTGGCCATTGATCTCGTCAGCGGACGTTTGGTGTGGTCGCTGTTCACGGCCGAAAACCAGTACGGTCTCGACAATACGAACCGCCGACTGCCAGTACCCGGCGGGTTTCTCACCATCAGCGGCAAGCTGAACAAGGCGAAATTCACATTGCTGCCGTTCGACGCGAAGTCCTTGTCGCTGGCTCAATCGCTGTCGGCGAACAACTCCCTCGACGCCCTCATCAAGCCCAGTCAAAAGGTGAGCCTGGAAGTGAAAGTCGAAAAGCTCCTCTTCGGAACTCCTGAGGAAACGAAAAAAACTCTGGAAGGAACGTACCGCGAGATGCTCGAAGGAGCGGGCTTTGAGTTGGCGGACAATCAATCGGTCGTCTTTAAGGTCTCGTACAACGAAGCCGCAGCGGGCAAGTTCGATTCTTTCATGCGCGGCCCGATTGGTGGCGGTGCCACCCCTTCCGTCGTGGGGACGAAGGCTCAGATCAACCTCGAATGGGCTACCAATCAAAACGAGTCGCTTTGGAAGCACCCCTTTGAGTTCGCTCCCAGGACCATCAGCGTCAAAGGGGAATTCACCGCCGAAGCCGCCCGCAAAAGCATGTTCGAGCAACTCCAAAGTTTCGCCTTCAGCCAACCGCTGCCGTATTATCTCTCGACCGACAAGCAAACGATGCTGCCCACCTTCACGACGGTCGTGCGTGAATAACGTCCCCCAGACGTCGTCGCGGCCCGACACCAGAAGTGACAGCGGTGTTGCAGCCAATTGCCGACAGGCATAAAACGATGCCGATGTTTGAGTCCAACCGCTTCGGGGTACTCTCCGTATGAGCCTTCGCAACACCTTGGTGATCGTTGTCCTGTCGCTGGGAAGTTTCTCCCGCGCGGCGGAGTTGCAGGTGAGCCCGGCAACGATATCGCTCGACCGGCCGGAAGCTTCGCAGCAGATCGTCATCACGGAAGTCGATGGCGAGCGGCGACGCGATGTGACTCGCGAAGTCCGGTATGAAATCGCCACTCCGACCGTCGCCACAATCGCAGCCGATGGCCTGATCCGGCCGATGGGTGAGGGAACAACTCCGCTCACCGTGAAGTTGGGCGACAAGGCGGTCACTTTGCCAATCACTGTCTCCGGATTGAAGAATCCGGTGCCGGTGTCGTTCAGCTACGAAGTGGTGCCGATCCTGACCAAAGGACGTTGCAACGCCGGCGGATGCCACGGGAAAGCGGAAGGCCAAAACGGATTCAAACTCAGCCTATTCGGTTTCGATGCGGCGGCAGACCACGATGCGATTTTCAAAGAAGCCAAAGGGCGGCGTCTCAATCTGACCAATCCGCCGGCCAGCCTGCTGCTGCTGAAAGGGACCGCCACGATGCCCCACGGCGGCGGGCGAAAGATCGAACCAGGCAGCCCCGCCGAACATCGTCTGCGCCGCTGGATCGCCGAAGGTGGTTCGTTCGTCATCCCACCGTCGGACGGAAAACCAATCGAGCGGCAAGTTGTCGGCATCGAAGTCGAACCGGCTCAAGTCGTGATCGCCGCGAACGGCTCGCAACAGTTGCGAGTCACCGCGATCGACGACCTCGGCGGCAAACGCTGCGCGACGGTCGAAGCCGATTACATCTCGAACGCCACGCACATCGCCGACATCAATTCGCGCGGGCTGTTGCAGGCCAGCGATGTGCCGGGTGAGGCGGCGATTCTCGTGCGGTATCTCGGACACGTCGCCGTCTGCCGAGCCGTGATGCCCCGGCCGGGCAGCACGTTTGTTCGGCCGGCCGAGAACAACTTCATCGACAAGCATGTCTTAGACAAGTTGACTCGGCTCGGCATTCCTCCCAGCGAACCGATCGACGACGCGACGTTCATTCGGCGCGCGTTCCTCGACGTGATCGGCACGCTCCCCACGGCCGCTGAAGCTCGCGCGTTCATCGGCGATGCGTCAGCCGACAAACGAGCGAAGCTTGTCGATGCCCTGCTGCAACGCCCGGAGTACGCCGAGTACTGGGCAATGAAATGGTCTGACTTGCTGAAGGCCGACACGCTGAAGATCACTCCGAAGGGAACTGTCGGGCTGACTCGCTGGTTGCGCAAGCAATTCACAACCAACCGACCGTACAACGAAATGGTCCATGAGATCCTCACGATTCAAGGACCGACACAGAGCGAAAGTCCGGCTTCGTTCTTCAAATCGCTCGACTCGCCGGAAGTCACCAGCCGAGCGATCAGTCAGTTGTTTCTCGGCGTGCGCATCGAGTGCGCTCAATGTCATCACCATCCCAGCGAACGCTGGAGCCAAGACGACTACGCGGGCCTCGCCGGATTCTTCTCCGGCACGGTGGTCAAGAAATTGCCGGACGGCACCGATGCGATCGTCGCTCGCGCGGGCACCGACCAAAAACATCCGCGCACCGGCGAACTTGTCCCGGCGCGAGCGCTCGGCGCGACGACTGCCGACTTTACGAACGTCATCGACCGCCGAGTCGTGCTCGCCAACTGGATGACCACCCCCGACAACCCGTTCTTCACAAAGGCAATCGCGAATCGCTTCTGGTCGCACTACTTCGGCCGCGGACTTGTCGAGCCGATCGACGACAATCGCGCAACGAATCCCGCGACCAACGAACCGCTGCTCGCCGCGCTCGAAGCGCATCTCAAAGAAGTGAAGTACGACCTCAAGGCGTTCACCCGCACGCTGCTGCTTTCACGAGCGTATCAACTCGGATCGGCAACGGATCTCAACCGCGATGATCGCCAACACTTTTCGCACGCTCGGCCGAAGACGTTGCCGGCCGAGGTGCTGCTCGACGCGATCAGCCAGACAACCGGCGTTCCCGAAAAGTTCAACGGCTGGCCCGACGGAGTCCGCTCGATCCAAGTCTGGGACAACCGCATGCCGTCGTACTTCTTCCGCATCTTCGGCCGCCCCGTCCGGGCCACCGTCTGCGAATGCGAACGGAGTAACGAACCCAGCATCTCACAGGCACTGCACCTGCTGAACTCTCCCGAAGTCCACGCCAAGCTGACCCACCGCCACGGCCTGGCCCGCAAACTCGCCGCGACCCCCAAGTCCAACGACGAACTGGTCGATGAAATCTACCTGAGCACTCTCACCCGCTTCCCCACCGCCGAAGAGAAAGCTCTGATGGCCTCTGCCTTCGAGGCCGCTGGGGCGAACCGACATCAAGCGGTTGAGGATGTGCTTTGGGCGGTGCTGAATACGAAAGAGTTTCTTTACAACCATTGACCCTTTGAAGTGCGGTGTGTCAGCACCGCTTTGGAATCACCTCGATCCAATGCGGTGCTGACACAATTCCAAGAGTTGCCAAAAATGATCGCAACACTTCCACAATCTGATTCGCTGGCGGACATGCTCCACCGATTGGGTGACGTTCCATTGGATCGTGTGTTGGCTCACCCTGCCCCTGGTACGGCGACTCGTGATGATGTGTTGCGACTGTGCGACGGTGATTTCAAGCGGCTCTGCGAACTTGTCGATGGCGTGTTGGTGGAGAAGGCGATGGGACAACGCGAATCTCGGTTGGCGATGTGGCTGGCGATTCAAATTGGTAAGTACCTTGAAACTAATAATCTTGGAATCTTGACCGGAGCGGATGGGCCTTATTCGCTGGAAGACGATCAGATTCGCTTTCCCGATGTTGCATTCATTGCCTGGGAAGACATCCCGCCCGACGCCGATCCGAACACCCCAATGCCGGACTGGACCATCAGCCTTGCGGTCGAGGCCATCAGCCCCGGAAATACGCGCGGCGAGATGAAACGAAAGCTCAAGGACTATTTCGCGGCAGGTGTCGAACTGGTGTGGTATCTGTATCCGATCGAGCGCGTCGTCCGCGTTTACACGTCGGAATTGGATTGCCAAACGCTGACCGATGCCGATGATCTGGATGGCGGCGACGTGCTGCCGGGATTCCGAGTCTCTGTTCAAGAGTTGTTCGATGCCGGCACACTGCGCCGGCCAACCAAATAGCGACCACTTGCAGGAGTCTGAATGATGTTGAACTTCTCATTTCGCAATTCTGGACATCGTTTCTGCGACGGCCTGACTCGCCGACAAACCTTGCGACTCGGAGCGACGAGCCTCTTCGGTGGCCTGACGCTGCCGCAGCTTCTGCGCGCGGAAGAGGCCAACAAGTCCGAACGAGTCCGCGAGGCGAAAGCCAAGTCGTGCCTGTTCATTTTTTTGGAAGGTGGTCCTCCTCAACAGGACATGTGGGATCCAAAACCGGACGCTCCGTCTGAGATTCGCGGACCGTTCGAGCCGATCTCGACCGCGCTGCCGGGCGTGATCTTCACCGAGCACTGCAAGAACTGCGCGAAGATCGCCAACAAGTTCACCGTCGTCCGCAGTCACAGCCACGCCGATAACGGGCACGCGACCGGCTATCACTACGTGATGACCGGCCGCCGCGCGGCATTCGCTGATGGAGAGTATCCGCTCCCGACCAACGAGTTATTTCCGTCGCTCGGTTCGATCGTGGCGAGAGAACTCGGCAGCAGCGGCACCGTGCCGCCATACATCAACATGCCGCATCCGATGTCGGCCGGTGGACCGGGCTTCTTCGGGGCCGAGTACGCTCCGTTCGTGATCGAAGCCGATCCTAGTCAACCGGACTTCGAGGTCCGCGACCTCGCCAAGATCGACGGTGTGTCGAGCAAGCGATCCGACCTGCGTCAAAAACTGCTCGCCGGACTCGAACAACGCCAACCGCGCACCGGCCGCGCCGCCGCGATGAGCACCTATTATCAAAAAGCTCGCGACCTCATCACGTCGCCGGAAGCTCGCAAAGCGTTCGACATCCAATCGGAACCGGCCAACGTGCGCGAATCCTACGGCATGACTCAAATCGGCCAGAGCGCATTGCTCGGCCGTCGCTTGATCGAAGCCGGCTGCCGCTTCGTCGGCGTGGATGCTCCGGGCTGGGACGTCCATTTCAATTGCTTCCCCAGCTTGGTCAATGACCTGATCCCACCCGCCGACAAAGCGTTCGCCGCGCTGATCACCGACATGGAGCAACGCGGCCTGCTCGATAGCACGCTGGTCGTGATGATGGGCGAGATGGGTCGCACTCCACGCGTGAACGCGCAAGCTGGCCGCGATCACTGGTCGATGGCCCAGTGCATCCTCTTTGCCGGTGGAGGAGTGAAGCCCGGCCAAATCATCGGCTCGACCGACAAGCAAGCCGCGTATCCGACCAGCGATCCGATCAGCGTCGCCGATCTGCTGCGCACGATTCACACGCTGCTGGGGATCGACGCCGACCGAGAATACGACGACCCGCTCGGTCGTCCCGTCCCGCTGGTCAACGGCGGCAAGGTGATTCCGGGACTCATCGCCTAGCGCGGCGAAGCGCGGACATCACTTGGAAGTCTTCGGCCGTTCGCAAATCTGCTTGGCGAGGAACTTCGCCGTCTCATCACCGATCACGTGATAGCCGGCGAGATTCGGATGCCGGTCGCCGAACCAGCTTGGAAGGTCGCGGAAGTGGGCGTCGAGCCGATTGTCCATCACGACGACCGAGCCTCCTTGAACGAACGGCTTGACCCATTCGCGATGCTGCTCCGGAATCTTGTCGAGCGCATAGCGGCGGTAGTTGAGCATGTTCGGCCCGTGAGTTAGTTCCGTTTGATACCGCGTATAGACATCAAACAGCGGCAGCTTCTCGTCCTCGGCCACTTGCTTGATCAGCCCGTTGATCCGCGCGTCATTCTCTGGCGTGAGATAGGGAATGATCGTCGTGGGAAAGATCTTGGCCTGTGGAAAATCCTTGCGCAGTCGAGCAATCAGGTCGCGAAAATCCTGCGGAAAGTTTTTGGCGAAGTCCTCGCGTTTGCTGTTGTCGTTCAAGCCGTAACGAATGAAGACGTAGTCAATGCCCGGCAGCTTGGCGATCTCGCGTTCGTAGCGTCCGCCGGTCAGTAGTCCGTGAATGAACTCGCCGTCGCGACCCTGATTGATGACGTTGGCCGGCGGCAACTCTTTCTCCGCCGCCAGCAGCAAGCGAATCACGTCCTCCAAGTGCGGCCCGTCGCGATGCGTGACTCGGCAGACACTCCCGATCGTCGTGCTGTCGCCGAGCAACAGGATTTGCAGCTTCCCTTCATGCTCGGCCTGGGCGGAATCTGATCCCGCTGCGAACAGAATGAGCCCACCTAAAACGACAGACATGATGCGGGCGAGAAACATCGGCATGACAATGACTCCTGTGAACGTGAAAGGAGGATGGCCACTCTTGGCCGTCTTTGTATTCGTCATCCAATCATGTGAACCTCAGACGAGCAAGGGTGCCCATCCGCGGACTGGCTCGGTGAGTGTCTGGTCCGCCGCGATGGAGTCGAGTTCGCCGCGGCGGATCGGGGCTTGGTCTTGCTCACGCAGCCAGTGGATCAAACTTAGGGCCTCATGCTCTGCTCGCAGTTGCGACAAACCACGCCGCCTCCGGGCTTGTCCCGGTGGTTCCCGCGCTCTGCAGCTACGGCGCGGAAGACAAGAGACGCCACGATCCAAGCGTTTCCGAACGCTCATGGCCCGTAGCTACAGAGCGCGGGAACCACCCCCGCAAGGGGGGAGGCGGGATTTCTATTTCCATTCGCGGGCGAATCGGAGGGCGCGTTGGCGGACTGGCTCGGTGAGGGTCTGGTCCGCCGCGATGGCGGCGAGACATTCGCTCGGGGATTGGCCTTGGGCTCGTCCGCCGCGGCGGATGGATCAGACTCAGGGCCTCACGCTGTTGTGGCCGGTCTCCTGACCGAGCCACCCGGCCCGACCGAAGGTCTCCCCGAATGGCCAAGCAGCGTGGAAGTCGGGATGTTTTCCCGCACGAACGTGGAGACCTATCGGTCATCGAACCGTGGCTCGGTCAGGAGACCGGCCACAACACACAGCGTCTGATCCACAGTCTGCGAGCCCAAGGCCAATCGCAGAGCGAATGTCTCGCCGCCATCGCGGCGGACCAGACCCTCACCGAGCCAGTCCGCCAACGCGCCCTCCAATTCGCCCGCGAATGGAAGTAGCACGACGCGCGAGCGAGTGGTTGTTCTCGGACGATCACTCGCTCGCGCGTCGTGCTGATTCACTTCCT
>CAMDDX010000141.1 GCA_945893075.1 Planctomyces sp. SH-PL62
GGTTTGCGAACTGACTTGCGACTCTTCTTCGATGACCGATACTTTGAACTCATGGCGGCGACCTCCGGTTTGTGGATAACTCTCAACCGGGCTTGTAAGCCCGGCCGGAGCCGCCGCCAACTTTTCAACTACGACAGGGACAACCTCCGAAGCGAGTGACTCCGTCCTTATCGGGATAGCCGGCGACATCGCACGGCACCCATCCGCCAGCACGCATCGCTTTGTCGTGTTCGAGGACTTCAGCTTCAGTGCCGTCGAAGACTTCTCCGGGGAATTCGTCCCGGTGCCAGATCGCGGCGACAAATGGACCATCAGCGGTCCAATACGGACGAATCCGAATCGGTCGCAGCTTTCTCAACGCCAGCAACTTCGACGTTGCGATCGCTTCATCGAACTTCGCTGCCTGACAGAGGGCGAAGTCCTTAGTGAGCAACCCATGAAAGCTCGCCAAGCGACCTTCGAGTTCGGCCTCCATTCGACTGAGCGACATTAGTTTGTTCGCACTGCCATTCGTCGCGATCCACTCGCTCTCGCTCAGGCGTTGCTCAGCCCTTGTCTTGTTGAATCCCTTGAGATCCGGCGCGGCGTACTCGGCCCATTGGCCGGCTCGCAGTTTGAACTGCTGCTTGAGGCGCGGCAGTGCTTGCTTCTGACTCAACTCCCACCATCGCTGCGAGATCGCATCCGCCTCATCGGGAGATGCCGGGGATTGAGCGGCGACCAACTTGAGATCTTGCTCGGAGGCTTGCTTGATCGCTGTGTCCGATGACTTCGCCAGCAATGGCAAACCAGCATTCCAGTTGCCCTTCACCATGATTTCGAATCGCCCAACGGTGTCGTTCGCGGCGGGATCGTCTGTCTTGTTTTCGAGAGTCTGACGCGCGGTCGGCAGCTTGTCGGCGAGTTTCTTCAGTTCAGCCAAATCCGTGCGACCTATGTTCGCCTTCTTGCTGAGGTCTGCTGACTTCAGTTTGACACCAATCGAGCTGACGACTTCATAGCACTCCTTCGCAACCTCGAAGCGTTCGGCAGCAATCTGCTCGGACGCGACCGACAACGCATTCTCCGCGAGCGCTTGATGGTACTCCTTGTCGGTCGGCCCTTTGGCAAGTTCCCGAAGCGTCTGCACGATCAACTTCGGCTCGTCGACATCGAAACGTTGTCCGATGAGCCGTGCGACCTTCAGAGACATCTCGGTGTTGCTGGCTTTTATGGCAAGCTCATGCGCCTGGGTTAGCAGCGCGTAGTCGCTGCCTGCTGAGGCCACGTCATTCTGCACGTCCTCGACCATGCGTTCTGCCAGCGCGCTCTGCTGTGCTCGAGACTTCGCCGCTGCGATGTCGGCTTTGAAAACGTCTTTGACGCTCGCTTGAAGCTGCTTGAGCTCCGCAGCAGAGGGCGCAGGATTGCGGTCAGCACTCAGGCACAAACCACTGGAGAGGACGAATACCAAGAGCACGCTCAGGAGACGAACAAGCTTGATCCAACGAATCGCACACTGAGAAACCCGCATGTTTGCACCTCAAACCGAACGTGCGACGGCCACTTCTTGTGGAGATTCTTAGCAGCCCTTGCCAGGATGAGAAGTCACTGCCGCGTGTGGCACAGTTTGTAGTGCCACACCCTGGCGAGCACGCCGCACTTGTGGCGGGAAAAAGTATCACTTGTAATGTGATCGCAGCGTCGTTTCTCGATGCGAAGTCTGATCGCCAGCGGAGAGGTGAATGATGCGTCGGCAATTCGGTCCTCTTTGTTGGATTTTGTTGGGATCGTTTTTCGTTGCCGTGTTTGGGCTGGGACTGATCGACAATGCGTTCTCACAAAGCGCGAAGTTGAAATCCAAAGGCGCAACGGCCTCGAATGGTGAATTGGCGAAATGTTCTAAGCTGACCGGGGACGAGTCTCCGATTGCCGTGGGGAAGACCGTCACTCTGGTTTTCGCCAACGGCAAGATTCTTTCCGAGGTGGAAGTCACTGAGTTAATACTGGGCAGTGAGAGCGAAATCCTCAAATCGCTGTCGGTTGCCGATGCTGACGGAAAGAAAAAACAAAAACTCGCGGTCACTGTTTTGACTCGCATTCGATCCGGGGGCCATGAGTTCGATGTCGTCCTCGATCCCAGCAAAAAGGGGCATGTGCTCATCGACGTCACCGCGCGAGATGCCGACGTCAACGAGCGGCTCAAGTCGAAGCACGAAAGATTGTGGCCGGAGCAAACCGATCAAGAGCGAGCGAAAACGATCGCCGACTACAAAGAGTTTCTGAAGCGTGTGCAGGCCACCTATCAGGCTCCCTGCCATCTTCATGAAACAGAGTTCTTCCTGTTCCTCACGGATCTGCCCGCTGCTCAGATTCCTCAGTATGTGGCCAATCTCGACAAGATGTATCTCAAGCTCTGCGAGGCGTTCGGGTTGCCGAAAGGGAAGAACATCTTTCTTGGGAAGTGCATCATCGTCGCCTTCGCCAAAGAGGAATCGTTTTTGGCTTTCGAAGAAAAGTTTCTCGACAACCCCAATGCGAAAGGGGCTCAAGGACTGGCTCACGGTTCCAGCGATGGGCGAGCAATCATCGCGTGCTATCGTGGTGACCGGGACGCGGCAGGTTTCGGATCTTTGATGGTTCATGAAACGACACATGGCGTCGCACACCGGCTGCGGTCAACCGTTCCGCTTCCGAAGTGGATTGGCGAAGGCATGGCCGAATGGGTGATGCACGCCATTGTGCCACAAAAAAGCGCCTTCGATCGTCAAAAAGAGTCGGTGCAGAAGGTTCAACTCTCTGGATCGCTGGGAGGCAATTTCTTTGACCAGAATGCGAAACTCGATGGGTGGCAATACGACGTTGCGTCGCATTTGGTGAGCTTCCTGGTGCAACTCGACCCCGGCCGATTTCGAGCGTTTGTGATCAACATAAAAGAAGGGGACACCCCCGAAGAGGCCCTTGCTCGCAGTTATGGGCTCACCCCAGCGGAGTTGCTGACTCAATACGGCCGGTCAATTGGTGTTGCCAACTTGCGACCGTGATGGCGTTTTGGACCTGAACTCACAATCGCGGGTATCTGCCGTCGCTGGTCGGGGCGTGCCACCCTATGGAAGAGCTATTCAAACGCCAGACCGTCGATCGTGAATCGCAATGTCGGTGCGCCCCACGAGTCGAAGCACAGGGCGAGAGCACGGACTTTGTCGGGAAGGTCGCCGATGGTTTGCCATTGGGCGTTGGCACGCAGTGGGATCTCAAACAGACGCCAGCCGTCGCGGGCTTCGTTGTGTTCGGCGTTGCGCATGTGGTCCAGGCCGGGCTGCGGTTCGATGTGACATTGCTGGCCGGCGTCGCCGTCGAGCCGAATAAACGGGCCACCTTGCCAGCCGGTGACATCTGCGTTGGTCGCCTTCAGCCAGAAGACGAGTTTTGTCTTGCCCTCCAGCGACCACTGAGCATCTCGCGATTTCGGAAACGTCAGCGCGGCGCGGAAGCCAGCATAGGGAGCGATGACGACACCCAGCGCCGACTTGCCGACCAGTTTGTCGGTCGTGTCGTCCGCGAACTTCGCTCGTGAGATTTGTTCGTTGCTGCGCGTGCGGTCGTGGAAGTCTTCGATCGACCAATTCGTGGCCGAACCCTCGGTGCCAATCTCGGTCACATCGCGGACGACGTACACGTCGCGCCACGCCAAATCCGTTAGGAAACCATTCGAGACATTGAGTCCCACGCGATGAAAGCCGACGCGGTCGAACGTGTGCTCCAGTTTCGGGCCGACGAGCAATCGGCCGTCACCGACGTCCCAGGTCAACTTGAGTTCGCGGCTGGTCGGATCGCGACTGTTCAATGCCTCCCAGGCGGCACGCTCGCCAAGTTTGACGGACGTCGGGCCGGACAGTTTTGGCTGCGGCGGTAATGCGGCATCGGGGATCGGCAACGAACTCTCTTCCCAACGAGTCACACCGCCGTCGAGTTGCACATCCTTGACCGAGTTGCCGTCGAAGCGATTGCCTGCCAGCGAAACCCAATCGGCGTGCTTGGCGTAGATGCCCCAGCGATTTTTGGTGAGCGTGTTCTGCTCGATGATCCAGTGATATGCCCGCCACTTCTTGCCTTGGCTGTCGAGATCGCCGATCAGTGCGATCCCCGCGCCGTTGTTCTCGCGGCAGACGTTGCCTCGGCAGACGGTGTGGCTGGACGGGCCGAACATGAACACGATGCCGGCGTGACCCTCTTGCGGCAGATGCGGCGAGTTGTGATGACCACTCTTCAGCCCGTTGAACGACGCCTCGTTGCCGATCAGCCGCGATTGGTCCGAGCCACCCAGCCAGAAACCATAGCTGCAATGGTTCGCCTTGTTCTTCACGAACACGTTGCGCGGTGCCCAGCATTCGACGCCGTTGTTGTTGGCGAATGAGCAATCGTTGCTCTCGAACAGATTCCCGGTGCTGCACCAGCCATTGAGGACGCGGACAAAGATGCCGTCGCCGCCGTGCGTGCAATCGTTCTCGATGAGCCGGTTCTCGTTCGAGCCGCTCTCAATCAGCACGCTGGTCGAATCGCGAGCGTGAACTTCACCCGGCTTGATCCGAATGCCGTGGCTGAGCACGTTCTTGCGAATCGTGTTGCGAGACGCGGTCCAGAGCTTCAAGCAGGTGTTCGACGTGTGCGAGAAATCGTTCTCTTCCAGCAGGTTGTCGTCCGAGTTGACCAGCACGCAGGCATCCCACACGCGATTGGCTTTGTTTTTTCGCAGCGTCGACTTGGTGACTCGATCGAGCACGATTCCGCCGCGCCGCCCGTTCTCGCCCCAGCCGAATTCCGGATCGTGAAAGTTGTCGGAGAAGTCGCAGTTCTCGATCGTCCAACCGGAGCCGCCCACGATCCGCAGTCCGGTCTCCCAGCCCTTCGCGTTGACGTTTTTGAGCGTGACGTTCGATACCCCCTCGGCCAGGATCGCGACCCCTTTGAGCTTGTTGCCGGGCTGATCCTTCTCCCCCACGATCCAGGCCCCGCGGCCGTCGATCGTGATGTTCGACGCTTTGATGACCAGCGACTCATAGACCTTGTCCGGATCGAGCCGCGTATCTTGCGTGATGTCCAAAGCCACGGACTCGGAACACATCGTGACCGTCGACAGCAGGCCCGCGATGACCAACACGAATTGAAAAGACTTCATCAACGGTTCCTCGGTGGACTTAGGCTTTTGCACGACGCGGCGTTTCACCCGGCATCATAATCGATGTCGTGCAAAAGCCCGCTAACCGCCGAGGCAAGCTCATTGGTCTCTACACAACTCGACAATCGAGTCCCCGGTCGATGCTTGTCTCTTAGAGTGCGTCTCCGATTCTTGCATTCGCTGCCTCTCTAAATTCGCTGTCGCCTCTTCGTCTTGTATGAGAGATCGACAGCGAATTTAGAGAGGCAGCGAATGGCTTGCCTCATGAGGCAAGCTCGGTGGGGTCGCTTGTTTGAGGATTAGCATCGGCGTTCCACCGTGTACTACTTCGGCAACTGCTCCTGCAGCCGGCGCGTCTGGTTTGTCACGTCGTTGAAGCGTGAGGGCCACTCGGTTTTCTGGAGTTTGTCGATCGACTTGCGAGCCTCGTCCCATTGCTTCTCGTGCAGTTGAGCTTCGGTCAGCTTGAGCAAGCCGGTCGGTTCGAGCCGGCGGAATTCCGCGACGCGCTCCCAATGCGGGATCGCTTCGCTCCAGCGGTTCTGCTTCTGGCGGAGTTCAGCCATCGCGGTGTGGCTCTCGGCTTCATTGGGACTCGATTCGATGATCGACGTGGCGGCGCGTTCGGCTTCGGCCTCGTTGTCTTTCAAGCGTTCGGCGAGTTGCTGATACAGCGCGAGGTCGTGACGATTGAGGTCGATCAGTTTCAAAAGCTGTTTCGATGCGGCGGCGGCGTTCTGTGTCGCGTCGTAGCAGGCGATGAGAGCTTGATGGACTTCTTGGTCGTGCGGTTGCAGCTCGGCGGAAAGTTGCAGTTGCGCGATCGCCTTCGCGTGTTCGTTGCGAGCTTGATACGTCTGACCGATCGCCTTGCGGAGAATCGGGCTGTCCTGTCCGGTCTTCGCCGCTTCTGTGTCGAGATGCTTCACGAACTCGTCGAGGTCTTTCGCGTTCGCGAGCACCTGCTTGAGGTTCCCCAGTGCCGAGCCACGATGATCGTCACGCGGTCCCCAGCAGACGATTGCGGCGGAGGCGGCATCGACCGCTTCTTTCGTGCGTCCCAATGCCGACTGCGCCAGCGCGAGGTTCTGATACAGATCCGACAGCGAGCCGTCGCCGAGTCCGCTGCCGGGGTTGCTCCGTTGATGCAGAGCGATCGCTTCGTTGAACAGGGCGGCCGCTCGCTCGTGCATGTTGCACGACGCACAGCCGCGAGCGAACTGCGCGACGTTCCCTTCGGTCCAACGGCCACCCGTGTGGAAGTGCGTGTCGATCTGGTGATACAGCTCGGCAAGTTGTTCCGGACGTTGCGAGTGGTGGTATGCGACCATCAGCAGCGTGCGGTAGTGGATGTTGTCGGGCCGCTCGCGGTTCAACGGTTCGAGCACCGGGATCGACTCGGCCCAGCGATTCTGCTGGTGCAGCCAATTCACGAGCTGCACCTGAGCCGCCTCGTCCAGCAAGCCGCTCTTGTGAGCAATCATCAGAATCTCGATCGCTCGCACGGCGCGGTCGAGTCCGCTCCACAGGTAATTCGCAATGGCCACGGCCCGGCGGCCGGATGTGCGGCGTTCGGCGAGGACTTCCTCGGCGGCCTTCGCGAAATCGGCACCCTTCTCCGTCCAGAAGTAGCTCTGGTGCTTGTGGTAGAGCGCGTGGTTGCGGCCCTCGCCGGTGCGCAGTTCACGCTTCAATTCCGCGATCGCCAGTTTGAGCACGCGCGGTTCCAACTCCTGGATGTCGAGCTTCGCCTGCGCCGATTCGTGGCGGCGGCGAGCCAGTTCGTTTCCGAAGCTATTCCACGAATTGTTCCACGAAAACTCCAGACGCTGCGGGTATTGCTCCATCCGCTCGACGACGTACTGCAAGGCGAACTTCGGGCCGAGCACCTCGCCGATGATGTGCATCGGAGCTGTCACCGTGTTGGAGTACTGCGCCTGCTGACGTTGGAGGAGCGCGGGCATTTCCTCGAAAGCAAATTTCCGCACCACGTCGGCCGTCGCCGGAAGCTTGTGACGATGAGCGATATCGAACGTCGTCACCAGTCGAGAGACGAGGTTGTGCCGCACGTTCTCGTCGGGAGCCGCCGCGAGTTGCTTCCGCGTGAGCTCGACGATTGCTCCGAACAATTTCGCTCGGCCCTTCCCCAGCGACACGGCTCCGTCGTGTTCGAGGGCATGGTTGTAGAGCGACATCAGCCGATCATTGAGCCATTTGCGTTGCTCGTCGTTCTCCGGCTTCGCGAGGTAGCGTTTCACGAGCGTCTCACCCACATCGTGATGACTCGATCCCTCCAGCATCGCGACGTATCGGCTGAGCGACTCGTTATCGAGATGCGGCCACAGTCCGTTATTTGCTTGGGTGTAGTTGGTGACGACAAGTTCCATCTCGATCAAAGCGACGTGCTGTTGCGAGTAATTCCAGAACAGCAGATTGCACATGTCGGTCGTGATCGCCAGATGGTCTCGCGAATGGAGCGGGGCGAGCCGTTGCAGTTCTCGCAGTTCGCGAAGCTGTTCCGCCTTGAGCTTCTCGTTCGGCAGCCCGCCGAGCTGATACAGGAAGTTCGACATCATCCGTGGCTCGCCAGCGGACCACTCGCGCTGGAAGGCTCGCTGGAGCGCGGTAACGCAAGCGTCAACGTGCGGGCCAGGTTGATTGAGAACCTCCGACGACTTCCGCTCGACGATCGCTTCCAACAGATCGAGCGCACGCAGGTCGGTCGTCGTCAGCTCACTAACCCGAAGCGCAAGCGAGGCCGGACGCTTCACAGACTCTGCTCCGGCTTCGTCAGTTTCGAGTTTCGAGGATCGCTCGGCCTCGCTTGCGCGTCGGGTTAGTTTGGCTCCGGCGCGGAGTTGTTTGATCCGCGTCAGAATCTCATCCGCCGGCGCTTCATTCCGCAGCTCGCCGAGCGTGGCGTTCTGCAACGTTTGCACGAACGAATAAACCTGCTGCGGCGTTCGGCCGAGCACCGCATCGGGCAACATCCGCATCAGCCGGAAGTCGCGACATGCGCCGTAGAGTTGTCTGTGCTGCCAAAGATAGTTCTCCGGCTGAGCCGACTTCTCGAACAACGCTTGCACGACGAACAACGTGTATTCGTCGAGTTCGCTCGGCAACGGGCCGTTCGGATAGATCCAGCGGTTCGCCGTGTTCGACAGCCGGTTGCTCAAGTAATGCTCTGGCATCTGCTTGAAGGCTTCGATGCGTGAGCGCTCGGAAGCCGCGCGGCGGTTCGAGACAAGATACCAGTCGGCCAGCATCTGATAGTCCGAGTTCGACAGCAGCTTGTCCTTCTCGCACGCCTCGAAGAGTTGAATCGCTTCGTCGAGTTTTCCGCGTTCAGCCACCAGCCGAGCCAACATCTGCCGCCAGGGAGCGGTCGAGACGTCGATGCGAATCCATTCGCGCAGCTCGCGATCTAAATCGTCCGCGCGATCGAGCGCGATCAGCATGCGGAACTTGGCGTTTCGCCAAACCGCCGCGACATCGCCGCCATGTGCGATCCCAGCGTCGATGTACTTCAACACGCGATTGATCGCCGCCGGTTCCGCTTTGCGGCGTGCGGCGAGGTTCATCACGGTCGTGAAGGCCCGCTGCTTGAGTAGTCCGTCGAGGAACTGTTGGCGAGCTTGTGTCTCGTGGAGCACGTTTTCAACGTGCTCGTCCTCTTCGGATTCGGGCACGTTGGAAACGTGCCCCACGGTCGGCGGCACTTCTCCGAGAAGTTGCCAGCAAAGTTCTTCGACCTGCGCCAGATTGCGATCGAGCAACACGTCGAGCCACGCCTTCTCGATTCGCATCCAACTGGCGAGGTCTGCGGTAGACCGGACGCCTACGTCCGGTCGATCTTGATCGGACGTAGGCGTCCGATCTACGAGCCGTGCGGAGAGTTGTTCGCGGGCCGTCGTGCGGAACTCGGCCTTCTTCGCCGCCAGCTCTTTGCGAGTCAGCTTGTTCTGCTCCCCTTGATCGCCGAGTTGCGATTCCGCCAGCGCTTGCCGATTCGTGAGCAGCGCATCGACCAGCCGATGCAACGCCGGAATTTGCACAGCCAACCGATCTGCCGCCTCGACCGCGTCCGACAGGTCGAGCAACCGAGCGAATGCTTCCTGCTCGATTGCGTCCGACCACTTCACGGTCAACAGCGTCTCGAACAGCGACGAGACGTATGCTGTCTTGTAGTCCGGATGCACGGCAACCAGTCGTTCGCGCAGGAACGGCAGCAGTTCCGTGTCACTGAAGCGATTGGCGTAAATCGTCCGCAGTGATTCGCTCAGCAGATGCTTTTCGTCTTTGTCCTGCGACGCGACCCAGCGCGGTTTCAGTTCGGCGGCAATCTTCTTCCAGATGTCGCTCGGCACTTCCGAGGCATCCAATTGCTTGCGACCGTTGAGCGGTTCTTTCAGCTCGATGCGCCCTGACAACGTCCAGCCGAGCAGCGAGTTGATTTGAGCTGGCGTCAGTTTCGCCAAGTCGGTTTGCAGCAACGACAGGAATTCGCCGCGCAACCGATCGGCGACATCGCTCTGCAAGAAGTAATGGTTGCCGATGCCGCGTGTGCCGATGTCCGAGTGATGCGCATGCCGCAGGAAGAAGCGGATCGTCTCGGCCAATTCCTCGAACCAGCGTTCATCCGCGCGCTGATACGACAGGTTGTACGCGCTGCCGTTCGCGAACTGGATCGCCGTTTCCAACCGAGCACGCTGATCCGGCGCAAGCGGCCCGGCGATGCGGGCTTCGCGGAACCATTGCTCGGCGAGCGCGTTCGCCGCATCGACCTGATCGTTGAAAACGAGCGCCGACAGATGCTGCGCGTAGGCCGAGTTGTACGACTGCGACTCCGGCTTCCGCGCGATCCATTCGCTCGTGAACTTCAGCAAGTCAGCCCAGCGTCCCTGGCCGCGATACAGTTCGCAAACGGCTGAGCGGAGCGTTTCGTCTTCGTGAATGTCGCGCTCAATCGGCCGGTCGAGTTCTTTTTGTAGCCACGCGAACGCGGCGTCAACTTGCCCGGCCCGCGCCAGCCGATTCGCGAAGTCGGTTTCCCAGTGCAGATGCCACGGCGACTTCTCGACCATCGTGCGCCGCAGAGCCAGTGCCTCTTCGTGGCGGCCGAGCGCGTCGAGGCATTGCAGTCGTGCCTCTTGAAACATCAGCCGCGGGGCGCTAGCCCCCGGTTTGTCTTCGGGTGACTCTGCATCGACGAACCGGGGGCTAGCGCCCTCCGGCTGATTGGAAACGGCGGCCTCGAACAACTGCACGAATTCGAAATACTCCGGCCAGCCCATCAGCGAATACGCTTGGCCGAGAATGAACCGAGCCAGGAAGGTCTCATCCTGCTGCGGCTTCGCAGCGAGTTGTTTCGTTTCGGTCAACAGCCGTTGCCGAGCTTCTTCATTGCGGCGGATCGTGCCCAGCAAAACCATTCGCATCCAGCGCACGCCCGGCTTGTCAGTGGCGAGCTTTTCGGCGGCCTCGACCTGCTTCCACATCTCTTCCCACTGCTGCAACGTCGCGTTGTGCAGGATCATCGTTACTCGATCATCGAAGCCGGCCGAACCATCAGCGACTTTCTGCCGAGCGACTTTCAATCTCACGAACGGCGGATGCAGGAATTGCACGCGCGGTTTCTCAGCCAGTTCGGCGGCGATGCGCTGGCCGTATTGATCTTTCGCAAGCGCTTGAATGTCGAGCGAGCTCACCGAGATCGTGCGTCCTTTGGCGTCGGTCGTCGTGGACTTCTTCGCCCACCACGAACCGGCGACTTCGACGAAGTCTTCGTAGCTGGTTGCTCCGGTCGTCTTCTCACCGTCAAACCATTCGCGTTTGACGAGCACATGCTTCGCGGTGTCGATCGTGAAGTGCCCGATGGATTTCGAGTTCTTCGCGGTCAGGATCAGCTTCACGCGGTTCTCACCGACTGGCTCGACTCGTCCGGCGTAGCCTTGAGACTCGTGAAGCGGCCACATCGAAGAATCGTCCAGCGACAGCGGAGGTGATTTCAGTTCTTGTTCGACCGATGCGCGGACTCGACCCAGCAAGAACGCCAACGAGAATACGCCCCGCTCCTTTGCGTCGCAGAACTGAATCACCGTCTGATCGGTCAGCCCCAGCGGTCGCGTCAACCAGCCGCTCGGCGAGTACAACACGAGATCGCTGCTTCGCGATGAACGGCGCTTCCAACGGACATCGAAACCGTCGTAGACGCGCCGCAGTTCGATGCCGCTATCGAGTTTCAGCAGTGAGTCCGTTCGCAGCAGGCTCTTCGACAGAGCGATCGCTTCGGGTGACCATTCCTCCGTCTGCTTCACCGGGACAGTCTTGCCCGGCGCGGGTTCGAGGACCGGGAAGAGAGTGTTGATCCAACTCGTGTAGTCCGGCTGCTGTTGCTCGTAATAACCCCGACCGCCAAAGCCACCTCCATAGAACCACCCGGAATCCTTGCTGCGACTTCGGAAGAACATTTCGGCTGGCATGGAAACCGCGGCCGATTCCGCTCTGACTGACTTCTGCACGGCCGACAACCGGTCGAGTCCCCCTCGCGTATTGCCCAACGCACCGAAGCCATTCGCGTCGAACAGCTCTTGACGCTCGGAGAATTCATCGGAGATCGGCGAGAGGTCATGCAGACTCTTGCGATCCTCTTGGGCGTCTTGCAGGCCGAGACTCAGTTGCTCGACGTTGTCGACGATCGAGTCTTTGTCGCTCACCTGCATTTCACCGAGGGGCTCGTTGCTCATCCGAGAGACATCGCGGGAATCCTGCGGGCCGTAAGGGTCTAAGGAAAACAATGGGGCGTTTTCGCCGCTCAGGTCGTCGGCAAGACCGTAGAGATAGGTCTCTTCGCCGCTCAAGCGTCCGAGAAAGCCCCCCGCGCCGCCGGCTCGGCCCCATCCGCCGCCCGAACTCGGCCCGCCCATCGGTGCGGTCGATGAGACCGCACCGTTGATGTACCGCCCCGCAACGCCGGCACGCCGTTGGTAGTAGTTCTGCGTTTGTTGCTGGAACTCCTGCGGATTTCGGCCGAGTCCCGCGAGGCTGCGCAGCACGTCACGCCGCAGACCGAGCCGCCAATTGCCGGCCCGTTTCATCTGCTGTTGCAGCAATTCGTAGTTCGCGTTGTCACGCCCCTCGGCGAAGAAGCGTTCGCCGTCACGCATCTCGTAGCGACGTTGCACGCCGAAACGCTCGCGATCGGCGTCGGTCTCCAGCACCAGCAGCGACGTGAACGGCGTGATGATGTGGAACTCTTCCGACAGCCGGATGATGTCGTCTCGAATCGCCTGGTTCTGTCCCTGAGCCAGCAACTGGTCGAGATGCGCTCGTACCCACAATCGCGGAATGAACGAATTGCCGTCCTCAGCGTCCTTGAAATTGACTCGCGCTGCGTACTTAACTTTTTCGGTGCCGCGCATTCCGGTGACGATAATCTCTCCTTGTTGGTCTTTGCCGTCGGGCAGATATCGGCCGACCAGAATCTGCTGCGTCCCGGCCGCGACGTTCGGCAACCGATCGGGATAAACAGCCGCGACGCGCAGCCCACGAAACTCGACGTTCAAATCGCGCAGCCCCGGCTGAGCGATCTCGTTGAGCAGTTCGAGCGCGACGGTTTGCGGAGTCTGCTCGCCGCCGATGTTCCGCACCGAACCGCCACCGGCCGACGCGATCCCCTTGAGCACAACCGACTCAAACGAGTTGCCAACGCCGATCGCGTGAACGTAGCCGTCACGCTCCGCGTGACGAGCCGAACGCTTCTCACGCTCAACTTTGTCAGAATCGTTCGGCGAGTTCGGAGTTGGTGAAGCGTTCGGCTCGTCTCGCGGAGCGAGACGGCTACGTAGTCGTTTCACAAACGCGGCGGGATCAGTGTCGCCCGACGAGACAACGCCGTCGCCGATGTAGATGACATGCGCGTCGGCCGGTGCCTTCTTCAAGACATCCTCAAACGCCCGATCCAGATTCGTCCAGCCGAGAGACAGCCGTTCGTCGAGAAACGCTTGCGCCTTTGCGATGTTCGCGGCGTTCGCAGTCATCGGTTCCGCGAAGGCCCAGACAGTGCCGACATCGGCCGCCGCCAACAGGAAGCGGTCCTGTTCGCCGAGCGACGCCAACACGGTCGAGACAAACTCCGTCTGCTGTTTGCGCTTTTCGGAATCCATCGAAGCGGACGTGTCGCAGAGCAACACGACCGTGAGCGGTTTGCCGTCCGGCAGCACTTCGCGTTGCCAATTCCCTTCCGGCGCGGGGGGCGACAGTTGTACGAGCAAGTAGCCGTCATCGCCGCGCCGATGCGGCACGACCACGACGTCGGATTGCCGGCCGTCGATTTCACACACGACCTCGAAGTCGCGCGTCGGCGTGTATTCCTGAGCGGCGAACTCCAGTTGCGCGGAGTTGTAGGACGGCCACTCTTGGCCGTCTTTCCCACCGCCGACGGCCAAGAGTGGCCGTCCTACAGCGCCACGCACCGCATGAGTCGGACACGTCACGCTCTTCAACGGCAACGCCGAGTTCACCGTCACGGTCAGCGATAGTTCGCGCAGTGGCTTCGTGCGGAGCAGCTCGCTGCGCAGACCATAGGAGTACCGATAACGGTTCGCTCGCAGAGGCAACACCTGGGTGTAGACGATCTTGATCCGCTTCTCGGAATGCGCCTCGATCGGGAACACGCGGGCTTTGAAAATGTTGCCGCCGGTCCATTCGAGCAGCCCCGGATCGCGCTTCTCGCGCAAGATCGTCTCGTAGATTTCGCGAGCACGCTGCTTCTCGACAACGTCCGCTTCCACGAGATCGTTGCCGATCCACATACCGAACCCGCTGATCGAAGCGTCCTGCGGCAACGGGAAGTGAAACACCCCTTCCAGCCGGCTGGCCGTGTGATTGACGAACGACTCTTCGATGGTCGTCCGCGCGATCTGATCACGAATTTCGACGCTGACTTTGTGATAGCCGACGGTCAGGGGTTCGTTGCGACCATCCGGCAGGTTGACGATCAGCGAACCGAGTGATTCGTTGTTCGACGTCCCCTCGAAGCCGGCCAGCCACAACGGCGTTTTCTCGACATCGACTAGCTTTTCGTCGCGATCGACTCGGACCAACTGCTTGTCGTTCGGCTTGAAGACGCGGCTGCCGTCGCGCGGGGCAAGCAATTCGTAGCTCACGCGGCTCGCGTGAGTGTCCTCGGTCTTTGCTTTCTCGTCGGGCTGACGCACGCGAGCCGCGTGCGCCACATGAACCTGCACTTGTCCGGTGTGCAGCCGAGCCTTCGTCGGCGAAATGCACTCGATCAGCGTTCCCGGCCCAAGTGTCAGTTCGACTTCGGAAGACAGCGTCACCTTGATTGCGTTCGCTCCGCGCAGCTCCGTGCGCAGCCAATCGCCCGGCTTGAGCAACATCTCGCGACAGACCGGCGTCCAGCGTTTCGCCAGCATCGGCCGCAGGACAACGATGCCTTGCGCGTCGCTCACCTTGCCGATGCGACCGTCCTCGGTCAGCGACTTCGCGACGACGAATTTGTCGTCAGCGACGGCAACGTTCATGGCGACAAGTTCCAATTCCGCGAGCGGCGGTGCCCGTTTACCCGGAGGAGCAAGTCCGTCACGAATCTGCTTCAGCCACTCGGCCGCGACCGCGCCGTCCCAAGCGGTCAGACGCAGCAATCGCTTGGAGTCCGCGTCGGCAATCGCTTCCAGAGAAATGACGCCTTGCGGAGTCTCCACTTTGGCGAAGTAAACGAAGCAGTCGTGACCGTCGATTCCCTCGCGAGACACCGGACGAGCGGTGAGCAACGGCGAAGCGTCCGCCGGGCCGACATCCAGTAGTCGGATCAGGTCGATTTGTTTGTCGTGCCGCAAGAACCACGGCGAGTCTTCTTCCGTCACGGTGTTGGCTGTTTCATCCACACGCCACAGCCGCGAGCCGGCCGCGATCTCGTAACGCTGCGGTGACTCTTCCTTGCGGACCAATCCCGGCGCACGCACCCAAACCTCGGCTGAACTTGCGCCTTTCACGAGCCGAAACTGCAACGTCTCCGCTCCGCGCAGTTCCGCCAACACTTCCGAGAACGGTACGGCTCCACTGAGCGGCGTCGGTGCCGATGTCATCAGCCACACGACGAGGATCAAAGACAAAGCCGAAGCCGTTAAGCCGGCTAGACCACGCAGGGCGAGGGTCAACATCAGAGGGCTCCGTTTTGCGGTCTTGTAGGACGGGCACTCTTGCCCGTCTTGCGATTGAGAGAGGTCCGAGACGGGCAAGAGTGCCCGTCCTACAAACACGTCGGCCGATTGCTCGCGCAGTGCGGCGAGCCGCTCGCGATCCGGCGCGGGAACGTCGGCGTCCACGGCTCGCAGCAGTTGTGCCAGCCGTTCATCGTCTCGGTCGTGAGAATTGTTCTGTGTCATGTCGTCGTGTTCCGCGCTCGTCGTGACCGCATTCATGCGGTCGTATTCCCGACCCGATGAATCGGGTCACTCCGAGCGGCCAGTGATTCAAACTTCTCCCGGAACTCCCGCCGGGCGCGGGCCAATTTGGATTTGATCGCTTCGACCGATCCACCAAACCGGCGAGCGATTTCGTCCAAGCTTTGGTCGTCGAGATATTTCGCTGTCAGCAAGGCCGCGTAGTCGGTCGGTAACTCGGCCAAGATGCCGCGCACGAGTTCGGCCAGTTCGCGTTGCTCGCACAATGCTTCCGCCGATGCAGAACCCTCCCACCACTGCCGCAGTTCGATGGCTCCCGCTTCGGCAAGCTCACGAACTCGTTCGGTCTTTCCGCTTCGCCGCCAATGCGCCGCCGCCTGGTGATGAGCGATCCCTGCCAGCCAGCTCCACATCGTTCCGCGAGTGCTGTCGAACTGCCGCGCCCCACGAGCCGCCGCCAGAAACGTTTCCTGCACGACATCCGCAATCTCGGACGATTGGCCGCCGATCAAACGGCCGACATAGCGCCAGACATCCGCGCTGTATCCGTCATACAGCGCAGTCCAAGCGTCTCGGCTGCCGTCCCGCAAACCGCGGATGACGACAAGTTGGTCAGGCTCGTCCAACAAGAGGATGTCTCGTGGGTGAGGTCGAACGGTCAGAGAGGAATTGTCGAGAGACGTCGCGAGGTGTCGCGCAAATCCTGAAAGTTCCCCGACAATATCAAATTACAGATGTCGCGGAGATTGGCCCAGCGATTCAGACGCAAATCGTGTGGCTAACATCTCCGGCTGTGCTGACTTTGCTCCAACGGAGCAGGACTCGAAAGCCCAGGGCGATAGCCCTGGGAAACAGTCATGTTCTCAAACTGAAAGGCCCAACGGGCCGTGACCTCGTTACGGCCCGTTGGGCCTTCCAGGATTGTTGTGCCACTGGTTCCCAGGGCTATCGCCCTGGGCTTTCGAGTCACGCCGCTTTGCGGCTGAAGCGCAAAGTTAATCAGCGCACGTGGATTTCGTGCGTGTCAGTCATTTGTCGCCTGCTCCGCCGCTGCAGCTCGATGGCCCACAAACACACCGCGCAGCAGGATCGCTTCGACCGAGCCGGGAAACGTCACTCCCTCGAACGGGGACCAGCCGCATTTGGTGAAGAGGTCTTCGCGGCGAATGGTCTGTGGCCGTGCGAGGTTCAGCACCGTCAGCGAGGCTGTGTAACCTGGCTCGATGCGGCCGAAGCGAAGCGGGGCACAGTACGGATTCACAAACTCGCCCGGCTTGGCCGAGCAGAACGTGGCGACTTGCTCGGGCGAGAAGCCTTGTTTCACGATCAGCCAGGTCACGAACGCGCCGTAGGTGTCCAAGTGCGGCTGGCCGGAGACGCCTCGTGATTTTTCTTCGAGCGTGTGCGGTGCGTGATCGGTTGCGAGGTAATCGAGCGTCCCTTCGTGCAACGCGGCGAGCATCGCCAGCCGATCGTCAACGGCTCGCAGCGGCGGGTTCATTTGCATCAGACCACGGTTGGCGTCGGTGATATCGGATTCATCGTAGTAGAGATGATGCGGCGTGACCTCGGCGGTGACTCGCAGGCCGCGGGCCTTCGCCGCGCGGATCAACGGAATGCCGGCACCGACCGAGTAATGACACAGCTTTCCGGTGAGGTCGTACTTCTCAATCATCTGCAACGCGAACGACGTGGCCGAAACTTCGCATTCCGGCGGCCGGCGTTGCTCGTGAGTCGGCGCGGATTGGTGCAGGTCCATCAACTCCGGATCTTCGCAGTGGAAGCTGACCGCCTGGCCGCGATATGCCGCCAGCGTGGCATCGAGATCGCTGAGCTTGCGGAAGAACAATTCGCCGACGCTTGGTCCCATGTAAACCTTGTACGGCACCGATGTCGTCAACGGCTGTGTCCCCGGCCCGATGCCGGCGTAAAGCGTGATATGAATCGGCACATTGCGTTGTCGCACAACCTCTTGCTTGGCGGCGTAGGATTGATCGTCAATCGGCGGCACGTGATTGTTCGGCATGTCGGCGACATGCACGACGCCGCCGTGGGCGGCCGCTCGCGCGGCGGTCGAGAAATCTTCCTTGTGGCATTCGTGGCCGCTGACGTCATCGCGCGCGTGAATGTGGATGTCGCCGAAACCGGCGAAGATCAGGCAATCGTCGGAGAACATTCGGTCGGCAACGCCCAGATGCGAGCCGACCTCGACAATGCGATCTCCCTCGATCCGGACCTGGCCGGAGACGATGCGTTCGGGACTGACAAGTCGGCCGGCAATCAGCATGGGTGTGGTCCGTAGCCACGCTCGCCAGAGCGTGGGTTGTTGATGACTCGGCCCACGCTCTGGCGAGCGTGGCTACGGGTTCAACGACGCATGATCGCTGCAAACCGCTCGTTGCTTCGGCCAGATGCGGAGAATACGCTCCGATGCGAAAGACTCAAGCGGGTTCGCGGCACTTCTCGGATCACCTCATGGACATCACTCAAATCGCCCACTGGGAGATCGGCCGCAAGCTGGGTGCCGGCGGCATGGGGACCGTGTACCTCGGCACGCACCGCGAGACCGGGCAGCAAGCAGCCATCAAAGTGCTGCCGGCGTCGCTGGCTCGCGAAGAGGGTTTCGTCGAGCGGTTCAAACGCGAAATCGCCTCGATGGAGAAGCTCAAGAGTCCGCACATCGTCGAGTTCTATGAGAGCGGCAACGACGGAGACACGTATTACTACTCGATGGAATACGTCGATGGTGAAACGCTGACCGCTCGCCTGAAGCGCGACAAGCGCATTCCGTGGCAGGAGGTCATCGACTACAGCCTGCAAATCTGCCGGGCACTCAAGGCGGCCCACAACACCGGGATCATCCATCGCGACCTCAAACCGTCGAACTTGATGATCGCCAGCGACGGCACCATCAAGCTGGCTGACTTCGGAGTCGCACAGGTCTTCGCGTCGCAAAAGCTGACCATCACCGGCGGCATCGTCGGCACCGCCGAGTACATGTCTCC
>CAMDDX010000142.1 GCA_945893075.1 Planctomyces sp. SH-PL62
CCCCGAACTCCGCCAACGCCGCATTCGCTCGCGCCAACGAGCTTCCACCGTCTCACGCCCCATGACAGCTCTCCTGATTGCGGGTCTCAAACCAACCGCATCAGCTTACCACTGCCACCAAGAACGCATTCCGCCGGACGCTTACGTTGGGAGCGTTTCGAGCGGACGACGTGCTTGATGGATCCGACCTGGACCAGTGGCTGCATCAAGAACATGTCCAAGTCGTCGAAGCGCCGCGATTTGACGAAACACAGATGAGCGAATTTGTAAACGGACTGCTGGGACGCCACTCGTTAGGAAGCGAGTTCATGCGCCGCGCCGCGACCATCACCGAAGGGAATCCTTTCTTCACGATCGAATTGTTGAGAGATCTGATCGATCAGGATCTGCTCATGCGGCGGGCGGGTGTCTGGCAGGCCGTTGGGGATGATTTTCGATTGCCTGAAAGCGTTTCGAGACTGATTGAGCGTCGCCTCGGACGACTGGGACCACTGCCACGGGAGGTGTGTCTCCAACTCGCCGTCGCCGGCGGACATCTCTCACTCGCAACATTAGTGGAACTGTTCGACCTCGATGAAACGGAATTGCTTCACGCATGCGATGAACTTGTGGGACATCGTATTGGCGAAATCCGTGATGATGACGTCCGCTTGATCCACGATAGTTTGCGTGAGCGTATCTACCAAACCGCGACGGATCACGAACGTGAGGAATACCACCAGCGATTGGGTTCGTACCTCGAACGCACGCTGCCCGCCGACGCTTTCGATCGATCGAGCGCCGTTGGATACCATTTTTCCCGGGGGCGTGACCGCATTCGCGGGCTCGGATATCTCGAGGACGCCGGACGTGACGCCTTTCATCGAGAAGAGCACGGCGTGGCTCGCAACCTGCTGATGGATGCTGACCACCTGCTGACGAATCTGCCGGACGTTGAAGATCGGGATCTTCGGCAGTACGCGGTCAGAAAAATGCTGATGTTCGTCTGCGTCTCGAACGACTATGTCCGTGGTGCCGAAGTTGGCGAATGGGTTTATCAGCACGCGGTCGCGAGGTCTCTCTCAAGCCTGCCATTGCTGCAACGGTTTCTACCCGATCCGCTTCCCTATCTGTTCGTACTCGGAGTCGAACTCCCCCTGCGAATGCTGCGGCGTGGGATGAAGGCGCTGCGGCAATTCGAGTCTGACGTCGGAGACATCTTTCTGGCCACCGGTTATTTGTGTAACTGTCTGGCATCCACGAGCCAACTGACGACATCACGCGAACGCGCGCGGCGACTCCTGGCTTTTGCAGTGACTCGCAATAGTTTGGCAATCGGTGCCTGCGAGATTGCGCAAACAATCAGCAAATACCACCAGGAAGTGTCCGGCATCAAAGAATCCTTCCGGCATGCACGACGCATCTTTCAGACGAGCAAGCGATTTCGGTCACTCGATGAGTACTCTCAGTGCTTGATGTTGGGCGTTTGCTATCACGCCGAAGAGTTGTGGGATGCTTGGGAACAGCATCCCGCATTTGACCGGCATTTGCAGGAAGCGGAGCAATTTGCCGCACGGGTGAATAACCACTTCGCGCATCACTTGAACGCCCAGGCGAAGGTGGAAAATGCTGTTTACGGCGGAGATATCGCAGTCGCCGATGCGGCCGAGGCGGAATTCTATGCCGCGATGCAGAAGCTCGGCGGCAAGTCACGGCAGCGAGAATGGCTGGTGGAATTCGCCATGGGATTATTGGACGTCTCCTGCGGACGATTTGACCGAGCCGCCCGTCGCCGAGCCGTTTTAGAGCGCGATGGATCTGGCTTTTTTACGGAAGGCTATGGAGCACTGATCGGTGCTCGGCTGAACGTTGCTTGGGGCAATTTGGAGGACGCGCTCTCGGACGCCCAAACCGCGATGAGGTGGGCACTCGACCCCGAGGTCATGGCTTCCGTCTTTCAGTTTCGCGTCCAGTCCACGCTGGCGGAAATCCATACGCGGTCACTCCGGCCAGTCGCCGCACGCGAAGCGATTCAATGGATGAAGAGATACGCCGATCAACCGGGCCATCAAACCAACTACTTCTCAATCGAGGCCAGTCGTTATGAGTCAGCGCTCGTGGCATTGTCCGACCCAAACAAAGCACTCAAGCTCGCTCAAGCGACCCTTGGGGCCGCATCCGAAGGCAACTGCCGACTCCAACTCGCTGAAGCCCATACCACGTTGGCGGAGATCTTGTTGTTGACCGGAGCCTCAGAAGCGACCGTGCGGCAGCATGTGCGTCAAGCCGGCGAGATTTACCGGCAACTCCGCAATCATTACCGAGAGAAACTGGTCGAATCGTTGGTCAGCCGCGACTCCGCCGCCTCCAAGGTGGTCTCGCTCGAAGAAGACAAAACATAAGACGGATCGCAGAAATTAGCCGCGCGGCGCTAGCCCCGGTTACACGGCATGAACCGGGACTAGCGCCGCGCGGCTAATTTTCGGAATGCGGATGAGATCACGCACAGCGAAGCTCATGCGAGCAACGCCTCGACCACGTTGCCATGCACATCGGTCAGACGAAAATCGCGGCCGGCGTGGTGGAATGTCAGGCGTTCGTGGTCCAGGCCCAGCAGATGCAGGATCGTGGCTTGCAGATCGTGGACGTGGACCGGGTTCTCGGTGATGTGGAAGCCGAGTTCGTCGGTGGCTCCGTAAGTTTGGCCGGGCTTGATGCCTCCGCCGGCGAGCCACATCGTGTAAGCCTGCGGGTGATGGTCTCGGCCGAGACTGCGGCCGAGGGCGGGATTGGTTTCGACCATTGGCGTACGGCCGAACTCACCGCCCCAAACAACCAGCGTCTCATTGAGCAACCCGCGCTGCTTGAGATCGGTGACGAGCGCGGCGGCAGCTTGATCGGTCTTGCCGCAGTTGTTCTTCAAGTTGCCGGCGACATCCGAGTGCGCGTCCCAGCCCTCGTTGTAGATATTCACGAAGCGGACACCACGCTCGATCATCCGCCGAGCCAACAAGCACGCACGAGCGAATGACGGTTGAGCCGGATCGCAGCCGTACATTTTCAGAGTCGCTTCCGATTCGGACTTGAGGTCCATCAGTTCGGGAGCGGACGTTTGTAGGCGAAACGCCATCTCGTAGGACGCGATGCGTGTCGCGATTTCGGGATCGCCCTCTTTCTCCAATCGAGTGCGATTCAACGCTCCAATCAGGTCCAGCGAATCGCGCTGCAACTTGGCATCGACGCCGGGAGGGCTGGACACATTGAGAATCGGATCGCCTTGATTGCGGAGTCGGACGCCGGTGTAGACGGTCGGCAGGAAGCCGCTCGACCAATTCGCCGCGCCGCCGCTGATGCCGGCTCCGGTGGACATCACGACGAATGCGGGCAAGTCGCTGGTCTCGGCACCGAGTCCGTACAAGACCCACGAACCGAGGCTCGGCCGGCCGGGCTGCGAGAAGCCGGTGTTGAAGAAGATCTGAGCCGGAGCGTGATTGAACTGATCGGTCCGCACCGACTTCACCACGGAGATGTCGTCCACGATCTTCGCGAGATGCGGCAGCACTTCGGACAACTCGGTTCCGCATTGACCGTGCTTCGCGAATTTGAATCGCGGTCCCAAGCAATTCGAGTCCGGGCGGATGAAGGCGTATCGCTGGCTACCGACGACTTCGGGAGGGATCGGCTTTCCTTCGTACTCGGCCAGCTTCGGTTTATTGTCAAAGAGGTCGAGTTGACTCGGCGCGCCGGCCATGAAGAGATGAATGACCGCCTTGGCTTTGCCGACGAAGTGCGGCTTGCGCGGCGCGAGTGAATTCACGTCGCCCGCCACAGCACCACGAGCCATCGCGTTGGCCAGCAGTCCGCCGAGCGCGACTTTGCCCACGCCGACTCCGCAGTCCTGAAGGAAGTGTCGGCGAGCCACGAGTGTTGAGGAATCAGGTCTCATCAAAAAGTTCATGCCAACTCATTCCACATACAAGAAGCGATTTGAACTGAGCAACGACTGGCAGAGCAGGGCGAACGCCTGCCGAGCCGGATCAGGGGGAGGCGTGGTGTTGGGTGGCGTCGTGGCTGGCGGAGTCTTCGGCTGGAAGACCTCGGTCTGCGCCGTGACGAAAGCGACCGCGTCGGCAGATTCTGATTCGGTGGGATCGGTTCCGAAAACCAATCGCCACGCCAGCACGATTTGCGATTTCACATCTGGGCCGGTGGTGGTCGAAACTCGCTCGGCCAAGGCGTACGAGTGGTCTTGCACGAATTCGCTGTTCATCAGGAAGAGCGATTGCGGCGAGACGGTCGAAGAGTTTCGCTGCGGGCAATTCGGGTCGAGCAGCGGCGGGTCGAACGGGTCCATCACGCTGAGCGGCCGGCTGCGGCGGACTTGCACATAGAGACTGCGGCGGAATTCCTCGCCATTGAGCGGAACGAGTTTGTCGGGGACGCCGTTGCCGTTGATGTTGTCGATGCCGAGCACGAATTGACCGATCTCGTCCTGCATCACCGGCACCGGTTTGCCGCCGAGCTTGGCCGTCAACTTGCCGCTGATCGCCAGTGTCGCGTCACGAACTTCCTCGGCTTGCAATCGCCGCAGCGGGAAGTGACTGAGCAAACGGTTGTCGGGATCAACGGTGTCTGAAGCTGCGGTGCGTGGCGACGATTGGCGATAGGCGGTCGATAACAGCATCTGGCGATGAAGTGACTTCAGACGCCAACCGTTCGCGACGAAATCATTGGCCAGCCAGTCGAGCAGTTCGGGATGCGACGGTCGCTCGCCTTGCACGCCGAAGTCGGCGGGTGTGCTGACTAAGCCTCGGCCGAAGTGCTGCATCCAAACACGGTTCACGAGCACTCGCGCGAGCAACGGGTGTTGGCCGGAGGTGAGCCAGCGGGCGTAGGCCAGACGTCGGCCGCTGGTCGGGAGCGCGGGGTCGTCGGGAAGGATGTTGGGCTGACGGCTTTCGGCGATCGGCTTTCGGCTTTCGGCCAGAACGGAGAGTTCACCCGGTTCGAGTTGTTGTTTGGGAGCGAAGTGCTCGCCGCGCGAGAACAGGAATGTCGGCGGGATCACGTTCGGCGTTTCGTTGAGGACCATCACGAACTCTTCGGGAGGCTTTGTGCCGCGCAGCTCAGTGGCTTGCTTGCTGAAGGCGTTGACCTCTTCCGCCGCCTTGCCGTCATACAGCGGCAGCGTGCCACCGTTGACGTTGATGCTGGGATGATCTTTCAGCAACGCTTTTTGTTCGGGCGTGCGTTTGTCGGCCGTTGTGTTGTGAGCCGTTCGCAATGCGTCGCGCAGGTCTTCCGGTTTCTTGAGGAGTTCACGTTCGAGGATGCGCTGGATGTGTTCGTCGAGTTTCTTCTGGCGATCGGCGTCGATCTTCGCGGCGCTGGCTTCAATCTCGGCCGCCTTCGCGCGATCGGCGTCGGTGTAGAGCGTGACTAAGCGACCGTTCGGCACGCGCCAGTTCTTCCAGTCGTAGGCTGGCTCGAAGATCGCGCGGAAGCGGTAGTAGTCCGCTTGCGTGATCGGCTCGTAACGGTGGTCGTGGCACTGAGAACATCCCAGGCTCAGTCCCAGCAGTGAGGTCGCGACGGTCTTGATTGTTTCCGCCATGACCGCGTTTCGCGCGATGTTTTGATCGACGGCACCGGACGCGGTGCCATCGGGAGCCATCCTCAGGAAGCCGGTCGCGACGAGCTTGTCGAGGTTCTCTACTGAGAGGTTCGCGTGCGGCAGCGGCACCAGTTCGTCGCCGGCCAGTTGTTCGAGCAGAAACTCATCGAAGGGCTTGTCGTTGTTGAAGGCTCGCAGGACGTAATCGCGATACTTGAAGGACCACGCCCGCACCGGGTCTTCGTCGGTGTAGCCGTCCGAATCGGCATAGCCGGCGACGTCGAGCCAATGCCGGCCCCAGCGTTCTCCGTAGCGCGGCGACGCGAGCAGCCGGTCGATCAATCGCTCGTAGGCGTCGGGCTCTGAATCATTGACGAACTCCTCAACCTCATCCGGCGTCGGCGGCAGGCCGAGCAGGTCGAAGGTCGCTCGGCGGATCAGCGTGCGGCGGTCGGTCTCTGGTGCAAACGAAAGTTGTTTGGTTTCGAGCTTCGACAGCAACATCGAATCGATCGGTCTCTCACCTGGCCTTCGGCGACCGTCCGGCAGAGGGAAAGTGATGAGCGTCCAAGAGATGATGGGCTGGAACGCCCAGTGATTTCGTTCCTCGGCGGTGAAGAGGCTCTCTTCCGGCTTCTCTGGTTCGGGCGCGGCGGTCTTTGCTCCGGCGGCGATCCAGCGACGCAGCACGTTTCGCTCGGCGGGAGTCAGCTTGCGTTCGACGGGGGGCATCTCGCCCGACTCGATTCGCTTGAGCAATAAACTCTGATCGGGCTGACCGGGCATGATGGCCGGTCCTGTCTCGCCACCTTTTTCGAGTAGCCGCTTCAGCCGCACATCGAGCTTCGCTTCGGTCTTGCCCGCTTCACCGTGACACTGAAAACAGTGAGCTTTCAAAATCGGCCGGACATGTTTTTCAAAGGTCAACTCCGGGGCGTCGGCCGCCAACGCCGACGTCGCTGCCAAACAAAGCACACCCAAACTGACGATCACGGAACGGGCCATCTGCAAATGCTCCCCTAAAGACCAGGGAACAATGTAAATGCCGCACAGGACGCATGACAGCATCAGAATCACTTCGCGCTCTTTGCGGCCTTCTGTTCAAAGCGCAAAAACGAGTTTGATCGCCACATGACAAACTCATTTTGAACAGAAGGTCGCGAAGGCCGCGAAGAGAAAACAAAGTACCAGAGAAAAAGCCTTTTGGTGGGTAGGTGCCGCGTTGAATGAGTCCGAAAGCCGGGCTTGCCAGATCAAAAAAATTTGAACTAGAACCCCCATTGTCCCAGCGAATCGGCGGAGCCGGTGCGCGACCGGAACAGACCGAAGACTCTCAGCGGAAAGGATGCCGCATGACGATCACCGTGGATCAATTGGCTCGAAAAATCCAGGGCGAAGTGCTCGGAGATCGCGAACGAGAAATCTCCGACGCGAAGGGCCTGCTGAAGGCGACCGCCGAGGATGTGACCTTCGTCGCGGACGATCAGAACCTGCGAATGCTCAATAAGTGTCAGGCCGGCGTCGTTTTGATCAACGCCGAACGACTGGCGACCGCTCAACAATCCATGGCGCTGAACGACACCACGTTCATTGTTGTGGTTGATCCGCTGACGGCATTCATCGAGACGATGAAACAGTTCCGGCCGCAGCGCGAGCGACCGCAGATCGGCGTCTCGCCACACGCGCACGTCGATCCTTCGGCGACCATCGGTGCGGACACGAATATCCATCCCGGCGCGGTGATCGGCGCGGATGCCGTCGTCGGCAGTGGCTGCGACATTCATCCCGGCGTGGTCATCGGAGCCGGATGTCGCGTCGGCGATCAGACGACGATTCATCCGCACGCGGTGCTGTATCCGGAGATCACAGTCGGCAACCGAGTCCTGATTCATGCCAACGCGGTCATCGGGGCGGACGGGTTCGGCTATCGCTTCGAGCAAGGCCGGTTCTGGAAGATTCCGCAGCTTGGCACGGTGCGCATCGACGACGACGTCGAGATCGGAGCCTGCACGACCATCGACCGCGGCATGGTCGGACCCACAATCGTCGGCGAGGGGACGAAGCTCGATAACCTCGTGATGATTGCTCACAACTGCGAACTGGGAAAACACAACGCCTTCGTCTCGCAAGTCGGTCTGGCAGGCTCGGTGACGACCGGCGACTACGTGCGCTGCGCGGGCCAAGTCGGCATCGCCGATCACGTCCATCTGGGGACCGGCTGCACGCTGGCGGCGAAGGCCGGAGTCCACAAGAACATCCCGGAAGGCCAAACACACATCGGCGCTCCCTCCGGACCGATCGACGAGCAATTCAAAATCATGATGGCCTTCCAGAAGGCTCCGGAGATGCGCACCCAGCTTCGACAACTCGACCGGCAAGTCACGGAGCTGACCAAGCAGTTGACGGAACTTCGCAACCAAATGTCCGAGTCGCTGGCCGAAGCGGCGGCGGCGTGAGTTGATCATCGCTACGGGGTCGGGAGTCTTTTTCATGCCGCATTAAACGAGTCAACAACCGGAGCTCTCTGAACTGCGGCATGAAAAAGACTCCCGACCCCTTTTCGGTCACTGACAATCGACAACTTTTTGCCATGTCTCATTCTCCCTCAAATTCAACTCTGCGTCTGGCGAGTCCCGACTCCGGTCTGCGGATCGGCTTGTTGGCGGGCTCGGGCCGCTTTCCGATCGCGTTCGCCGAGGCGGCTCGGCGGGCGGGACATGCGGTGCATTGTGTGGGAGTGGAAGGACTCTTCCCGGAAGAATTGCGAGAACTGTGCAACAGCGTCGCGACGACACCGCTGTCGAAGATTGGCCGCGCCATTCGGCTCTTCAAGCGACGCCAGATCGACCATGTCGTGATGGCGGGGAAGATCGAGAAGGTCGCACTGTTCCAGAAATGGCGTTGGGTGAAGCTCGTGCCGGACTGGCGGACGCTGCACATGGTGTTTCGCTACTGCTCCGACAGGAAGGATGACACGCTGCTGCTGGCGGTCATTCGCGAGTTCGAACGGGATCACATTCATTTTGAATCAGCCCTCACATACTGCCCGGAGCTACTCGTGAAACATGGCTTTTTAACGCGTCGCAAGCCGACGCCTGCGCAATGGACTGACATCCGCTTCGGCTGGGAGATGGCCAAGGAACTGGGTCGGTTGGACATCGGTCAGTCGGTCGTCGTCAACGACTCGGCCGTGATCGCCGTGGAAGCCATCGAGGGGACCGACAACTGCATTCGCCGCGCGGGCGAACTGTGCGGGCGCGGCGGGTTCACCGTCGTGAAGGTCGCGAAGCCGCAGCAAGACATGCGGTTCGATGTCCCGACGATCGGACTCGGAACGCTGCAGACAATGCACGAAGCCGGTGGCCGTGTGCTGGCCATCGAGTCCGGCATGACGATCTTCCTCGATCAGCAAGAGGTGATTGACCTCGCTGACAAGCTGGGTATCGCCATCGTCTCCGTGAAAGCGGAGGAGATGATGCTCCGCATGGCGGGCTAGGTGTATCCGGCCGGGGTCAGGTGTTCTGATTTCTGTTTTGCTCCTGCAATCCACCCCAACCTTGATTTGCAGGCAGTCACCCGATCAACGGTTCGCTCTCCATCGCAACAGCAAAACAGAAATCAGAACACCTGACCCCTCGCTGGTTACGTGTTAGCAGACGCACTCGCTGCCGCAGCAGGTGAGGTCATCCAGATACATGCCCCAGAAGCGGTACTTCTGCAAGGGGGCTGTGTCGTGACCTAATCGCTGGCCGATCGTGTTGGCGACGACACCGAAGCGTTGCCGAAATTTGTAGATGAAGCAGAACACCAAGCGTTCGTGCCGCACCAGCGAACCGACCAGGAACAACCCCGGCGCGCGCGTCGATTCATCGACCGAGCTCAACAGCGGAAAGCCGTCGTCGCGCCAGTCGAAGAGATCACGAATCAACGCCGGACTCCCTTCAAAGCCTGTCGCCAGAATCGGTCGGCGCTTCGTCAGCCAGCGTTGGCCGGTCACGTCGATCACCGCGTAGCCGCCACGTTGCTTTTCGATGCGTTCGATTTCGACTTCGTCGATCATCTCGATGCGTCCGTCGGGCGTCTCCAGCAGGCGATCCCAGGTGAACGGCGACAGCGTGATGCTCGGATCGCTGGCGTTGCTCGACCAGATCGAGTTGCGTTCGAGCACGCGGACCCGCTTGCCGGCATTCGCCAGATGCACGGCGGCGTCGATGCCGCTTTCGTAGCCGCCAATGACGATGACGTCATCACCGGCCAGCCGTTTCCAGGACTTCACGCGGCTGTTGTGAACTCCATGCTCGGCACCGGGAAACGGTCGCAATCTCGGATATTGAAACTCGCCCGCCGCCCAGATGACCGTGCTGGCTTTCAGTCGTCCCGATGAAGTTTCGAGTTCAAAGCCTCCCCCGGCGAGCGGCGTCAGCGACGTCACGTCGATGCCGGTCTGCACCGGCAGATGAAAGTAATCGACCACCGACTTCAGATAGTCCGCGTACTGTTTTCCGGTCGGGTGTTCGCATTCCAGCGTGAAGGCGGGAGACGTGCCGATGGCCACGCTGTTGAGATCCAGCGTGCCGAACGAGTTCGACGGGAATGACGGCGTGATGAACCGCATCTCGCGCGGCCAGCGGCGAAAGGAACCGCCGATCTCGTGCCGTTCGAGAATCACCGCCGCCACGCCGACCTCCTGCAAGGCCCGCGCGATTCCGATTCCCGCCGCACCCGCACCGACGATGACACACGACAATTCGTGGGTTCCCCGCTTTTGACGCCGTTGAGCCATGAGTCACCTGTTCTTCGTCTGCGGAAGCCGACACAACCGGCAGGCCCCATGCGATTGGTAGCACCCTCGCAACTTGCCCTGAACGCCGGTTGAGTTGCACGAGAAGCATTAACCTTTTTTGACGGATACGAACCTCGACCTAAGTTTGGCTTGCACCAGGAACGCCCCGGTGAGGGGGTTCCAGGTGAGTGCCTCGAATCATTGTTTGAGGCGAGCGAATGTGATCACTCGCCAATCATCGAGGCAACCGGTTCCCTTGGGCCACTTTTTTCAAACCCCGGATTTAGGAGCATGCAAATGAAACTTGGTCACCGTTCCCGCCGGACTGGCTTCACGCTGGTCGAAATTTTGATCGTGGTTGTCATCCTCGGCATTCTGGCCGCCACGGTCCTGCCACAATTCAGCGCCGCGCAGAAGGACGCGAAGGAAAGCTCACTGATTCAGAATCTGCAAATGATTCGGCATCAAGTGTCGCTGTTCAAGTTCCAGCACGACGGCAAGTTGCCCGCCGACGCCACCACCGACGCCGCCGCGTTCATTGATCAGATGACGAAGAAGACGCTGTTGGCCGGCACGGTCGATCCAGCCGGCAATCTGGGACCGTACGTTCTCGGCCAGTTGCCGCCGAACTCGTACAACAACTCGCGTGATGTGAAGGTCGTCAACGGCGCGTTGGCGACGAGCGACTATGACGGCTCGGGCGCGCACGGTTGGGCTTACAGCAGCGTCAATGGCGATGTCCGCGGCAATGTTTCGCCGACGATCAAGTCGGTGGTCGAGACCACGAAGTCCGTCAACGATTTCTAATCGGGTGACTCGGCTGAGTGATTCTCAAGTGTGCCTCGTGCCTTAGTCCGGAAGTTTGCGCGTAACCGTCCCGGAGTGATTCTACCCCGGGACGGTTGGCGCACGCCGGTTGGCCTGCGACCATGCCGCCCTTCGCACGCGGTCGCCTGTGGCCGTGTGCTGAGCGGAATGATCAGCAACATAAGGAGGTGTGCTGTGACCTGCATCCGCTTGCAAGGACCGCAAGATTGCTACACCATCGAGAGCGCCCTCTGGGTGGATCTGCTCGATTGGGCTCAAGACAACGGCTGGCGACCCAAACACCCGCGCGAACTCTACGACGACTGCCTCCATCACTTGATGGTCAGCGACGAAGACGCGGCCAATCTCGCCGATGCTCTCGAATTCATCGCCGGCGATCTCGTGCTGCATGAATTAAGCCAAGTCTCCGACCGCTTCCTGCGCGACTTGGTGGACAGCCTCTCGAAGCTGACTGTCTTCTTTCAGCAAGGCGGCTTCCGCATCGACTTACCGATGGCCGCCGCTGGTTAAGAATGATGCTGGCTCGCCAGTTTTGTAGGGTGGGACCAGCGGCGCTTCGCCGCGCCGGCCCACCGCCAGATGAACCATGCCATCCATGTCAGCGACGTTGGTGGGCCGGCGCTCGAAGCGAGCTTGTCCCACCCTACGGGCCTAATCTACCGAGGTGCCGTCACGTTGCTCGTCCCCAGATGTGGCTGTGGCACGACGGATGTCGTCGCGGCTTTCGCCTGTGCGACGTCCTGCTGACGCTTCACGCCTTTCATGAGGATCGTACCCAATGTTCCGCCCAGTAGAGCGGGCAGAAAGACGATGTCGCCAGCGACTGCCACCGCGATGATCGCCGCCATCAGCCAGCCGAAGCGGCTGACGAGCAATAACTCGGACGGATACAGCATCAACATTCCCAGCGCGAGCACGGCGGAGGTTTCCCAAATCGCCGGGCCGCTGTGACCAACGGCCAGCGCAATCGAATCGATCCGGCTCTTGCCGTCCGCGATCCCTTTCTTAAACCACGTCAGCTTGTGCAGCGTGCCGTCCACGCCGATGCCCATCGCGATCGCGGCGGTCATCATGGTCCCGATATCGACCGGGATGCCAGCAAACGAAATCAGGCCGAAGATCTGTCCGATCGGGTACACGTTGGGCAGCATCGTCAGAAAGCCCGCCAGAATGCTCCGCACGGTGAAAATCATCACGATGGCGACGGTCAGATAGGCGACGCCAAAGCTGTTGACCTGGCTGTCGAGCAACGCGCGCTGTGTCTGCATGAAGACGGGGACCATGCCGGTCACGATGTGTTGCGTGCCGGCGTGCATCCGCAGCACCGACCGCGCGATGCCATCCACATCCTTGATCAAGTCGGCGAAGTTCGTGTCCGTCATGATGAAGCACTGCGCGGTGATGCGCCACAGTTCGTCATCGGGTTGATTGAGCTTCGCGTCGCCAGGTTTGCTCAGGTCGCCGGATTGTTTGGCGAAGGAATAGAACGGCTTGGCCCCGGAAACTTCGCCATCGCGGAGGCGGCGTTGCGTCTCGGTGGCTTTGCGGTTGTAGGCGATCTTCGCCCCCAAGCCGGCATCGTCGGCGGGCCTTTGAGCAACCGGCCGAAAGTCCGGTAAGGCGACGGCTCCGCTGATCTCCGTATGTTCGCGCATGCGGTTCTCGATCGCACGGACCACCTCCTGACGTTCGAGGAAATTCAGTTGCGACTGACTGTCGCGATCAAAGCGGATGATGAGATCGACCGGCACGATGCCGACGATGTTCTCTTCCAAAAACCAATAGTCCTTGACGACCGGCGCATCCGGTGGAAAGTAGCGGATGACTTTCGTCTCGGTCTGGAAGCGAGTCAGTCCCATGCAACACACGACCGTCGCGGCAGTGTAGCCCCACACGATCCAGTGCCGTTTGACGCAGCACCAGCGACCGAAATTCTCCCACTTGGTCGCGTCCACGTCCTGCGGTTTGGGAGGTTTGAACGGGACCAATGAGATCAAGGTCGGCAGCAGATACAGCACAGCTCCTAGCCCGATCAACGCGCCGATGGCCGAATAGATGCCGAATTCGCGGACCGGACGCAGTTCGCTCGTCAGCAGCGACAGCACGCCGATCGCGGTCGTGATCGTCGCGATGATGCAAGGCTCGGCAGCCATCTTGGAGGATTCGACAATCGCCGTGGACATGTCTTGATACGCCGAGTGCCGCCAGTAATGCGCGACGTGAATCGCCCCAGACATCACGACGACCAATAAGAAGGTCGGCATCAAGACCATGACCATATTCATGCTGCCCCCCGTGGCGGGCACGATCGCCAGGGTCACGAATACGGTGAAGTACGAAACGAACAACACCAGCAGCGACAGTTTGACGCTGCGCAACATCGTGAATGCCACCAACACGCCTACCAGGCCCGACATCCCGATGACGGAGCGTTCCCAAAAGCGGCTGAGCTTCGCGGACTTATTCCAAACCGTGGCTTTGACGCTTTCATTCAGAGCCGTGGCGGCGACGGGCCGACCGCCCAAATGCAGTTGCTCCGGTTTCACCCCCACTGCGATCGCGGCTTCACGCACCAGCTTCATCGAGAGAGCTTTCTCCGCCTCGCCCGCTTCACTGAGTGCCACCGAGATGGCGACGGGAGAACCCAACGCCTGAAAGCAATCGGCCACGAGCGGCATCCCGTCGGGGGCCGTCGCAGTCGGACTCCCTTTCAGACTCAGCGCCAACTCACGCAATTTCGGAGCGGTGGCACCGAACAGCATTCCCTTCCAACGGATTTGGAAATCGTGCGCCGGAATGGGATCGAAGACGATTGGCTCCGCCGCGACCACCGCGTCGGAGGGTTGCGGGACGGGCGATTCGACAGCGGTGACATTCTCCGCCACGACCGCGTCGTCGACTGGCAGTTCAAATTCTTGGAACGCCGGAAGAATTTGCAGTTCGAGTCCGAGTTCCTGCTTGGCCTTCGCGACCAAGTCGCGCTGAATGTCTTTTTGACGCTGACGGCCCGCATCGGTCAGACGCACCTTGATGGCTCCTGTGCCGACCAACACGCCCTGCAACCGCCGAATGGCCTCATCGCGATCGACGTCTTGATCGACCATGCGGGTGAGAACATCGCGCGGCGTTACCACGCGCGCGACCTGCTTCAGCCCGCCGCGGCGAACGCCTTGCTCGTCCGGCTTGCCTTCGAGTTGCTCGGCGAGCTTCTGGATACGGGGATCGGACAAACTGCTGTCGTCCCACGACACGAGGATATTTTCACCAGCGTCGGTTCCGAATTGTCGCATCGACCACTTGAGCGTGACGGCGTTTGGATTGGTGTCCGGCAGCCAATGCTCGATGTCGTTTTCGACGTGGGTGTGCCGCAGCGAGTAGGCACAGAGCGGTGTGATGAACAGGCAACCGAGCAGAATCCAGAGGGAGAGTCCGTTTCCCCACCGGTCGCGCTTCTCAAAAAAATGCGTCATCTTGGGAGAGCTTCCATGTGGCACGTGGTACCGGCCCATCCTGTGGCCGGCGCGATGTCGTTCCGTGAACCGCCCGCGAACTCCAGTCCCGCGAGTGGGGCGGGATTCTAGTCAGCTCTTGGCAATTGGGTGAAGCACAGTCCGCTGCGGTATACCGGGGCGGGCGTACGACGCTTGGCGTGGGAGCCGGGGTCAGGTGTTCTGATTTCTGTTTTGGCCACTCAAGGGCCGTCGGTGTCCGTTGCGAGACAGTCGTTCGGATTACGACTGGTGTTTTTCGTGATGCCAAAACAGAAAACAGAACACCTGACCCCTCATCCGCGACCCAACGCGAGTGACTTCGCGAAGGACTCGCGATACATCTTGCCGCCGTCGGCACAGGCAGCCTGCCGGTCCTTGTGCCGTGTGTGAGTTTTGGAAGACAGGCGAGCCGCCTGTCTCTATGAGTGGAAAGGACATCGGGTTTGATGGCGAAGTCTGTGGAAATTGGGGGCGTGCGATTGTTCTTGTCCGAGCCGGACCCGACCGTCGGACAATGGATTGGGCAAGGAGAAGTGCTCAAACAGTTGTTGGCGTGCTGGCTGGTGGTCGATGACGTGGACTTGCCGCTGACGCCGCGGTTGGTCGGAGCGCCGGGGATCGGCAAGACAACGCTCGGCATCGCCGGAGCACACCTGCGGAAGCAGCCGCTCTACATCTATCAATGCACGGCCGACACGCGGCCGGAAGATTTGCTGGTCACTCCGGTGCTGGCCGAGAGCGGCAAGATCGTCTACCACGCTTCGACGCTGGTCACGGCGATGATCACGGGGGGGATCTGCCTGCTCGACGAGGGCAACCGCATGAACGAGAAGTCGTGGGCGAGCCTTGCCGCACTGCTCGATCATCGCCGTTATGTCGAGTCGATCGTGGCCGGGATCACGATCCCCGCTCACCGCAACTTTCGCTGCGCGGTCACGATGAACGACGACGAATCGACGTTTGAGATTCCCGATTACATCCTCAGCCGCCTGCAACCGACGCTGGAACTGAGTCATCCGGCGCGCGAGGACGAGTTGGCGATTCTGAAATATCACCTGCCGTTCGCCGACGACGAGATGCTCAACCTGACGGTCGAGTTCTTGCAACAGGCGCACGAGTTGAAGCTCGACTTCTCGACGCGCGACGGCATCAACGTGTTGCGGTACGCGATCAAGCGCGCGTTCCAAGACCCGACACATCCGCTGAGCAAAGACGCGGCTTGGCGGGAGAGTTTGCATCGCTGCCTGGGCGAAGAGGCTCTCGATCTGAAAGACCTGGCCGAACGGAAGCGGGCGACGCTCGGAGGTAATGTCGTCCCAATGGGGCTGGGAGATTTCTTTTTCTCACCCGATGACCCGCTGCACCCGGACTTTCAAGATGATGATCTTGAGGATGAGGACGAGTAGTAGCGCGATTGTTACGCACCTCCTTTGCTCAATGGAAAATGAGAAATGAGAAATGGAGAATGCAAAATGAGATCGCAGACATTTTGCATTTCTCATTCTTCATTTCTCATTTTCCATTCCCGCAATTGGTCGCGTCTTGGCGGCAATCGACTGGAATCCAGCGCTGCACCAGACGGCGGCCGCGCTGTCTGTTGAGCGTCGCCCGCCGCCACATGAGTTGAATGGCCGCGACGTGCGCGAAAAACTGCATCCGCAGCACGCCGGTCCGATTCTGCCGAACTGACGGGGGTCGCAAGCCAGCTACCATCGCTGCGAGATTTACGATCGGCAGAGTTTACGCGATCGCTAGGACACGCTCGGTTGGAGCAAACATTGAGGCTGTTGCACGCTTTCGGCTTGCCCTCGCCGAAGTCCGAAATTGCCACAGACTTCACGTTGCAGTCGGTCGATTGCTCACTAGGCTCTTACTCCCGACCCACGACGCGAGTGGCAAGACGTGGTCGGAATTCGCCATCCCGGCTCCCACAGCTTTCCCCTCGGAGATTGAACATGCTGTTCCCTAACTGGACTCGCTTGATGTCACGTCGAATTCGCCGGTCGCGACGCCCGATGGACGTCGCCGCCGTTGAGCTTTTGGAAAAACGGACGGTTCCGACCGTCACAGCGTCCGGTTCCTCGGTCGTGACGATCATCGTGACGGCTGATGAAACCGTGAACGTTGAGGATGACGGATTGGGCCATCTCCAAGTCACGGATGGGGCTAGTGTCGTCAACGCACAGATTGCGGCCTTGGCGATCCCAACCAATTTCATTCAGTCGCTGACGGTCAAAGCGACCAGCAGTTCGGCCATTAACGTCATCAACCTGGGTGGCATGACCCCCGGGGCGTTCGTGCTGCTGTCGAGCCTGACCGTCAAAGCCGGCGGTGGCGCTGACACGATCACGGGATCGCCGCTGACCACGGTCAACGAAGTCCTCTTCGGTGGCCGCGGCGACGACATCATCAACGGCGGTGGCGGCAGCGATGTCCTGAATGGCGAGGAAGGCAATGACATCCTCACCGGCGACAGTGGCGATGACACGCTGCTGGGTGGTTCCGGTTCAGATAACCTCGACGGTGGCGATGGCAACGACAACCTCAAAGGCCAAATCGGCGACGATGTGATCACGGGCAATGCGGGCACGACGGTGACCACGGATGACGACCGGATCGATGGTTCGGACGGCAACGACACCATCACTGGCGGCGATGGCAGTGACAACATCCTCGCGGGCAAAGGTGACGACGTCGTGCGTGGCGGTGGCGGAACCGGAACCGACGGCAATGACACGATTGACGGCGGTGCCGGCTTAGACGTCATTCAAGGTGACGACGGCGACGATTCGATCAATGGCAGTGATGGAAATGACCTCATCGGCGGCAATGCCGGCGACGACGTCATCAGCGGCGGTAATGGCAACGACAGAATCGACGGCGGCGACGACAACGACGTCCTGGCGGGCAATGCCGGCAACGACACCATGCTGGGTGGCGATGGCAACGACAGCCTCTCCGGCGGATCGAACAACGACGTCATCGCTGGCCAAGCCGGGATCGATACCGTCAACGGCAATGGCGGCTCCGACACCGTGTTGGGCGGCAGTGGCGGATCCTCCGGAGCCGCCGATCCGGGCGACTTGGTCGTCGGAGTCCCCAGCGAGCAGAATGAAACTTCCAACTTGGTCTTCGGTGCGAACATTGGCTGGACCGCACTGGTCAACCTGTAGTTCGTTCGACCAACTTCAATCCTCAACAGGGACAGGCGATTTCGCCTGTCCCTTTTTTGTTGCGCCGGCCGAACCCTCCGGCTTGGTGTAACCGATAGAACCTGCATTGCCCGCAAGGTGGAACTTCTCCGACTTCCAGCGGTCCGGAGATTACGGACAGAAGAACCAGCAGATTGACAATGGACCCTCTCGCCGTAGCCTAGATCCCGATAGGAAACATTGTCGTCGGCAGTTCTGGCACAGACATCAAGAGGGCACATCATGCGGATTCTGAGTTGGCTTCGTCGCTGGTCATCACTCACGGCTCGTCGAGTTCGTCCGCGGACACCGCGCGGGCAACCGGTTGAAGTCTTGGAACCGCGAATCGTTCCCACGATCAACGTCACCGATTCGCTGGTCTTCGTGGTGACTCTGACGAGTGCCGACGACGTGTCGATCGGAGTCGATGCGAACGGCAAAGTCACGGTCGATGGCATCGCCAAGAATACGCTGGCCGCCAAGGTCAAATCCTTGAAGGTCAACTGCACCGGCAGTTTCAACAATGTCGTCGATCTCAGCGGTGTGGATGCCGGCTTCTCGTATCTCGCATCGAAGAATCTGGGCGTCTCGGTCTCGTTGAGTGGCGGCCACGATTTCGTGCTCGGCAGCGATCTGAACGACACACTCGACGGAGGCGATGGCAACGACACGCTCTCTGGCGGCTTAGGAAAAGAC
>CAMDDX010000143.1 GCA_945893075.1 Planctomyces sp. SH-PL62
AGTTGGCTACGACGCTTTGCCATCACGCGACTCAAGCATCATCCGCTCAAAGAAAGTCTGCGAGGCAAGATGCAAATCGCCGGCTGGAACGACGACTTCCTCGCGGAAGTCCTCACAGGTCAACAACTTTGATACGCGCTGGCCGTGAGGTCGTCTCGTCGCTGTTGTTTCTGCAATCCACCCGCGTGAAGGATCCAACCATTCTCGAAATCCTGGAGGAGACCCAGGGACGCGTGAAGTCGATCGCGCTGATTCATGAGAAGCTGTACCGTTCGCCCGACCTGGAACGACTCGCCTTTGGCGAGTATGTCCACGACTTGCTGGCGGAAATGAACCGCACCTACCGCATCGGGCACGAGAACGTCGCAATCCATTGCGATGTCACAGACGTGAATTTGGGAATCGACACGGCACTCCCCTACGGGCTGATCATCAACGAGCTGGTGTCCAATGCCCTGAAACATGCTTTTCCGAACGGTCGTCGAGGGGACGTGTGGATCGAAGTTGGTTGTATCGAAGGCGAACGGTATCTTCTGGTTGTCCGCGATAACGGGATCGGGCTTCCTGGCACCTTTGACTGGCAGCGCAGCAAGTCACTGGGGCTGAGACTGGTTGTGGATCTGACGAAACAACTCGGCGGGACACTGGTCGTCGAGAATGTTGAAGGGACGAGCTTCCAGATCACTTTTTCGCAGATGTACTACCCAGAACGGAAGTAGTCGTCATGGCTGCCGCAAAAATTCTGATCGTCGAAGACGAGATCATCATCGCTCGGGAATTGGAGGCCCGACTCGTCGGCCTGGGCTACGAGGTTGTGGGCATCGCGTCGTCGGCGGGTGAAGCGTTGGCCTTCGCCGAGCAGACTCAGCCACAACTGGTGCTGATGGATATCGTTCTGAAAGGGGAAATGAACGGCATTGAAGCCGCCGGCGTGATTAGTCTCCGCTGGGACATGCCGGTCATCTATCTCACCGCGTACAGCGACTCGGCCACGCTGGAGCGGGCCAAAATCACCGAGCCTTACGGCTACATCGTCAAGCCGTTTTCCGAGCGGGAGTTGCAAGCCAATATCGAGATGGCCCTCTACAAAGCTCACTCCGAAAACAAGCTGCGCGACATCGAAAAGTGGTTCAGCGCCTCCATGCAGGAGATTGCCGATGGCGTCATCGCCACGTCCGACCTCGACGGAACCATCGCCTACATCAATCCGCGGGCAGAGGAGTTGACCGGGTGGACGGAAAGTGAAGCCATCGGCAAGCCGGTGGGCGAAGTCTTCCAGGTGTTACGGGGCAAGACTCCACCGAGAATCTTCGACCCCGTCGCCTTAACCCTCAGTGAGGGGATTGTCATCTGGGTCACGGGAGACCTGACGCTCGTGAGTCGAACCGCACAGCAGTTTCCCATCGATTTGACGGGAGCGTGCTTGCGAAACGGCGACGACAGTCCCATGGGCGTCGTCCTGATCTTCCGCGATGCGCGGGACAAAACTCAGTTGCAAAAGCTGCTGCGGCAGATCCAGAACACTCAACGCGAGTTGGGGGCAGCGCGAGTCGTTCAAGAGCCTCCGCTTCCCGAGCAAACTCCTCACCTGGATGGATTCGAGATTGCCGGAAGCGATCAGCCTACTCTCCGCGATGAGTCAAAGACCTGAGGCGACCATCTCGATTCGCAAATGAAGAGACTGATTATGTACGAGCAAATTCCCGTCGAGGTCTTGGAGCAGCACGTCGGCCAATGGATCGTTTGGGATGAAGACGCGCGAGGCGTGGTTGGCTGCGGAGTGACTCTGGAAGAAGCCGAAGAGCAGGCACAGAAAACCGATCCCGAGCATCTGCTGCGAGTGCATCACGTCTTTCCGCTGCATGAAGACATCGTGGGGATGCTGTGATCTTTGAATTCCCGATCGTTTCAAAAGACAGAACAAACTCCGTCCAACTTTTTCTGGATGTATTTCATGACCTCGTCCACTCAACTTGATCGTCGTGCGGTGCTCAAAGGTTTGGCGGGAGTCACGCTGGCTCTGCCGTTGTTGGAGGCGATGGGGAAGGAAGTCGCGGTGAAAACTCCGCGGCGGTTCTGTGCGATGTACACGGCCAACGGCATGTCGTTGCCGAATCCGAAACACAGGATCGACGAATGGAGCTGGTTCCCCAAAACCGAAGGCCGCGCGTTCGAGTTCGGCAAATCGACCGAGCCGTTGCGGCCCTTCCGTTGTTGTGGCCGGTCTCCTGACCGAGCGACTCTCCTCGACCGAAGGTCTCCACGAGCGACGTTGATTCACCTTGCCGTTCGATTCGCCTCTTGAAAGAATGTGGACATGGAACTGACCCTCGAACAACATGAAGCCCTCGCGAGTGGCGGCAACGTTCGAATGACCGTGGATGGTCTGGATTGTGTTGTTGTGCGGTCGGATGTTTTTGAGCGCGTCTCCAAGATCATCAGCGAAGACTGGAGTCACGACGAAATGCGGATCGCTCTCGCCCGTTCTTCGGAAGGGAACGGCTGGGACGAGCCTGAGATGGCCGTTTACGATCAAATCCCATGAAGCGCGGCGATGTTGTCATCGTAGATGTGGCCTACGTCGGTGCTCCGGGCAGCAAGCGGCGACCCGCACTCGTCGTCCAAAATGACGTTTTGAATTCCACGGTTCGTGAGACGATCATCGCAGCCATCACGTCGAATCTCTCCAATGTCCATCAGCCCGATCAGCTCTTGATCGACCTCGCAACACCTGACGGAGCGGCAACCGGTTTGAGCATGAACTCGGCCGTTCGATGTAACCGTCTACATACGATTCCTCAATCAGACGTACGACAGGTCAAGGGTGCTCTTTCGGCGGCTTTGATGAAACAGGTTGACGCTTGTCTGAGATCGGCGTTGGGTATCTATTAACGGGAGAAGTACACATGCCAGCAACCGGGAATCCACTTGATCGTCGTGCGGTCCTCAAAGGCTTGGCGGGGGTCACGCTGTCTCTGCCGTTGTTGGAGGCGATGGGGAAGGAAGTCGCGGCGAAAACTCCGCGGCGGTTCTGTGCGATGTACACGGCCAACGGCATGTCGTTGCCGAATCCGAAACACGGGATCGACGAATGGAGTTGGTTCCCCAAGACCGAAGGCCGCGCGTTCGAGTTCGGCAAATCGACCGAGCCGCTGCGGCCCTTCCGCGAGAAGCTCAGCTTTCTGGGGGGCCTGCATCATCCCAACGGGACCAAGGCCGATCCGCATCTCTGCTCGGACATGTGGCTGACCGGTGCTCCGCTGCACAACCCGAAGCCGGGCATGTTCAATTCGGTGGCGCTCGATCAAGTTGTGGCCTCGCACACGAAACAGTTCTGCCGGCAACCGTCGCTGGTGTTGTCGATTGATGCCGGCGTCGGCTTTTTGTCGCGGACGGGAACAATCTCGTACAACCTCGAAGGGAAGCCGATCCCCGCCGAGAACAACCCGCGCCGCGTGTTCGATCGTTTGTTTCGCGGGGACCGGGCGTCGCTCGCCACGCAGCGCGAGCAACTTCAGCGACGCATCAAGCTGGTGGACGCGGTGCTCGAAAGTTCCAAGTCGCTCAACAAGCAACTGGGTCGGTCCGACCGCGAGAAGATGGACCAGTACCTCACGTCGTTGGATGAAATCGAGTCCCGGCTGACCGCCTCCGAGAAGTGGATCGACATCCCGCTGAAGACGCAGGATTACTCGCGCCTCAACCTGGACGCGACCTCGGAGGGGGAGCCTGCCGAATACTACCGCAACATGTTCGACCTGATCGCGCTGGCGTTCGACGCGGACATCACGCGGTCGGTGGCCTTCATGCTCAATCGCGAAGACGGCATGGGTGTCAGCGACACGTTTCCGATCAAGCTGGGCTTGGGCAAGACGCACCACAACCTGTCGCATGCCGAAGACAAAGAGGGCCAACTCGCCTTCGCCAAGTACGACCTGTTCCTCAGCGAGCAGATCGCGTACTTCATGAACCGGCTGGTGGAATTCAAAGACCACGACGGCAGCGTGCTCGACAACACGATCGTGCTGTTCGGCAGCGGAGCCAGCACGACTCACTATCCAAAAAATCTTCCGACTCTGATCGCCGGTGGTTCGAACATGGGACTCAAGCACGGCACCTACTGGCGCGGCAAAGATGCGCGGATGTCGAACGTCTTTCTGAGCATCCTGCGGTCGCTGAAGATCGAGGAAGGCTCGTTCTCCGACAGCAGCGGGACGGTGAGCGATTCGATCTTCGGGGCGGTTTGACGCCGGACGCTTTTCGCTTTGACTTTGTTCCTATTTCGGCGATTCGAGTCGCTGGAAGTCGTTCGGCAACGATGCGAAACTGCTTTGGAGTGCGGTGTGTCAGCACCGCTTTGGATCGTTGCGAAGAAGTCGCTGATTCCCGATCCGACCTGCCCCACCGAATTCCAAAACCAAAGCGGTGCTGACACACCGCACTCCAAAGAGAACCATGACACAGCTCAACAAGTACAGCTCCCGCATCACGCAACCCCGTTCGCAAGGTGCCTCTCAGGCGATGCTCTACGGCACCGGCCTGACTCCCGAAGACATGAACAAGGCGCAGATCGGCATCTCGTCGGTGTGGTACGAGGGGAATACCTGCAACATGCACTTGAACGACCTCGCCTTGAAGGTGAAGGAGGGCGTGCAGGCGGCCGGCATGGTCGGGATGCGATTCAACACGGTCGGCGTGAGCGACGGCATGTCGATGGGGACCGAAGGGATGTGCTTCTCGTTGCAGTCGCGAGATCTGATCGCGGACAGCATCGAGACCGTCATGGGAGCACAGTGGTACGACGCGAACATCTCGCTTCCCGGCTGCGACAAGAACATGCCGGGCTGCATCATGGCGATGGCTCGGCTGAACCGGCCGTCGCTGATGGTTTACGGCGGCACCATCAAGCCCGGCTGCTGGCAAGGCCAGAAGCTCGACATCGTTTCGGCGTTTCAAGCGTATGGCGAATACCTCGCCGGTCGCATGAAGGACGAGGAGCGGCAAGCGATCGTCCGATGCAGCATTCCCGGAGCCGGCGCGTGCGGCGGCATGTACACGGCCAACACGATGGCCTCGGCGATTGAGGCGATGGGCATGTCGTTGCCGTATAGCTCGTCGATCCCGGCCGAAGACCCGCTGAAGATCGACGAGTGCCTGCGGGCGGGCGCGGCGATTCGGCTGCTGCTCGAACAGGACATCAAGCCGCGTGACATCATCACTCGCAAGTCGATCGAGAACGCGATGGTTGTGATCATGGCGACGGGTGGCTCGACGAATGCCGTGCTGCACTTCATCGCGATCGCGCGAGCGGCCGGACTCGAACTGACGATCGACGATTTCCAAAAGACCTCCGACCGCATCCCGTTCATCGCCGACCTCAAGCCGAGCGGCAAGTGGGTCATGGCCGACCTGCAAGCCATCGGCGGCACACCGGCGCTGATGAAGTATCTGCTGGAGAAAGGACTGCTCGACGGAAGCTGTCTGACCTGCACCGGCAAGACTCTGGCCGAGAACCTCGCGCCGCTGCCGGGCCTCTTGCCAGGGCAGCCGATCATTCAGACTCTCGAAAACCCGATCAAGTCGAGTGGCCACATTCAAATCCTGCGCGGCAACCTCGCGCCCGAAGGAGCCGTCGCCAAGATCACCGGCAAGGAAGGGATGGTCTTCACCGGCACTGCCAACGTCTTCGATGGCGAAGTCGCGATGCTGCACGCGCTCGAAGAGGGCAAGATCAAGAAGGGTGACGTCATCATCATCCGCTACGAAGGCCCGAAAGGCGGCCCCGGAATGCCAGAGATGCTGACACCGACCTCGGCCATCATGGGCGCAGGTCTCGGCAAAGATGTCGCGTTGATGACCGACGGTCGCTTCAGCGGCGGATCACACGGCTTCATCGTCGGCCACATCACGCCGGAGGCTCAAGAAGGTGGCCCGATCGCGCTCGTCCAAACCGGAGACAAGATCACCATCGACGCCAACAAACGAGCCATCGACATGGACGTCTCCGCCGATGAACTCGCTCGCCGCAAAGCAACCTGGAAAGCTCCGCCGCTCAAGCACACGCGCGGCACGCTCTACAAGTACATCAAGAATGTGAAAAATGCCTCGGAAGGCTGCGTGACGGACGAGTGATGGCCGCCAAACCCGGTTGATGAGCAACTCATGCAAACCACGGTCGAAGCACTCGTGCCTTCCGACGAACGCCCGGCTCGCAATCCGTGGCTGCTCGTCGCTTTCACGGTGGTCGGTGTTGTGGGAGTCACTCTCGTCGTCATAACGATCGTGGCTTGGTTGTTCCCAACGCCAGCCAAAACATTGGCGGCGAATGAGTGTCGATTGCAGGATGGTTCGATCTTGACCATTGAGAAAGTGGACTGGGGTCAGACTCACAGCTTTTCGTATTCGAGATGGGCACCACGTTGGCTCATCTTCAACGAACTTCGCACGTTGGAAGGTCGCAGCTTTCACAACGATGAGAATCTTGGAATTTGGATGACACGCCGTGACGCTCGGACCGGTCAGCCAATGGATTTCAATTGGTGGTCCGAATGCCGCACGGAAGACGCCTTCGGAAACGAAGTTCACGAACTCTGGGCCAGCTTCAACGAAGCTGGCCACCAGTTGAGAAGCAGTGGGCATAGCCGGAAGAGTTATCGGCCTCATCAACGAGCAGATACCTGGCTCGTGTATTCCCGCCTGCCGAAGTTTCACACGGCCGGTCGGAAGTTCACGCTGAAGGTGAAGAATAATTCGGACGAAGTTGTCGGCACGATTGAATTGGAACACCCCTCCCCGACGCCCGATTTGGGATGGCAAGTCGATCCTTTGCCGGCGACCAAAACCGACGGTGACGTCACCGTGACGTACAAAGGGTTTTCGAATGATGCGAACAAACCCCAGAGCATGTTCTCTATTCTGAACGCTCGGTGGGGGGAGAATTCTGCCGACCGCAGGTTTCTGAACTATTCCGACCAACTCGGTCGCGAATGGCCGACTCGAGGCCGTTCAATGGACGATTCCATCTACAACGAACGAGTCTGGAAGATGCGGGTCTTGGTTCACAAGTGGCCGACGGACGTGTTCGACGCCAATGAGACTTGGAACTTGGCACCGATCCCGATTCCAGCCGCGAACGCCGGCGCGACATTGTCCGAGTCGCAAACCATCAATGGTTGTAAGGTGACGCTGGAAGGCATTGGCGGATCAGGCGACGTTTCTTATGCCGTCAGCGGCGACAGCATCCGTCATCGGGGATCAAGCGGCTTTGTCAAAGAGGGGCCGATCTATTCTCAGGAGCAGAGCTATCGGGTTGAACTGAAGCCGGAAGGGGCAGCGGGTCGCGTGATCGCGATCGCTCCCAGTCCGCATCTGATGCTGAGAATCGAAGGCCGAACTCCGAATCAAGTCGTCTATGTCAAAATGAAAGACGATCTTGCACGAGACGTCTTCAACGTCCCCGTTGAGCATCACAATCTTTACCTGTTCAAGCCGGAGCCAGACGCGCAATCCATCAAGTTGACCGTCATTGTTCACACGGGGCGCGAGTTTGAATTCTTCGTGAAGCCACCAGCGAAGCCGATTGTTGTTCGATAACTCAAAATCGGATGATAAACTCCGATCCGTTCCAACCATTCTCCACCGGTAGATGGATTCATGAAGTCAGTGTCCGAACAATTTGCCAAACTTGTCTCGAAAGCCGAATTGAAGCGCACGATCAGCAAGATCGTGGAATGCTTTCAGCCGGAGCGGGTCATTTTGTTCGGCTCGTATGCCGAAGGCCGAGCTAATCGGCACAGCGATGTCGATTTGCTGGTCGTCATGCCGACGCGGAACGAGATTTCACAGGCATCCCGAATTCGCTCGAAAATCGAGTGCCCGTTTCCGTTGGATCTCATTGTCCGCACTCCGGAACGACTGGCGGAAAGACTGGAACTGGGCGACTGGTTCTTGAAGGATGTGATGCAGCACGGAAAGATCGTGTATGAACAAGCTCACGGCCGAGTGGGTCCGCAAAGCCGAGGTCGATTGGCAAGTCGCACAACGGCTCGCCGCCGAAAAGCCGCGACTCAATGACCCGATCTGTTTTCACTGCCAGCAAGCCGTCGAGAAATACTTGAAGGCTCTGATGCAGGAATACGGTCTCGTGGCTCAGCGAACTCACAACCTGGGAATGTTGCTGACGCAGGTGCTGTCCCTGGATCAATCGCTGAGCCGGTTTCGAATGCGAGTGGATCGGCTGACCGATTACGCGGTGGATTACCGGTATCCTGGGATTCATGCCACGACACGACAGTCGCAGTCAGCGATGAAGACCACGACTCAACTCCGAGGTGAGTTGCGTCGCCTGTTGGGGCTGACGAAGTAAGCCAAGCCGACAGTCATGGAAAGATCCTGCGATGTCTGATCAATCCACGAATGATTTAGAGTCATCGTCAGTAGTGGCCGAGCTGAAAACTCATCGGCGCAAGCAGATCACCACGGTCAGCCTCGTCCTTGTCCTCGGATTGTCCGCTGTGGCTGCGCTACGTTGGTGGTCCAATGAATCTGCACCATCGGACGGCATCGACTTCCGGCAGCGTTTCAAGGGCGGCTCGTTGATCATCTCCGGCGGCGGTCGTCTACCACCGGAGATTCGGCAGCGGTTTGTGGAGTTGGCTGGTGGAGTGTCCGCTCGGATCGTTGTGCTTCCGGCATTCGCGGCCGATGAGAAACAGCAAGCGGGATTGCGCGATGTCTGGCGGCCATTTGGTGTGACGAACGTGCGCGTGCTGCAAGCGGACTCACGCGTGGTCGCGGATCGGCCGGAGTTCTCGGAGCCGATCCAGTCGGCCACTGGAGTCTGGCTGAGCGGTGGCCAGCAGGAGTGGCTCGCAACGCGCTATGCTGGCTCAAAAGTCGAATCCGAGTTGCAGCAACTCGTGAAGCGTGGCGGTGTCATCGGGGGCAGTTCGGCCGGTGCCGCCGTGATGAGCAAAGTCATGATCGAACAAGGACTCGACACCGCGACAATGGGGACCGGACTCGATCTGTTTCCTGGGGCCGTCATCGATCAGCACTTTCTGAAACGCAGCCGTCTGAATCGGCTGCTGCGAGTGCTGGAAGCTCAGCCGGCATTGATTGGCTTCGGCATCGACGAGGGAACGGCGCTGGTTGTGCAAGTCTCGAAGGGACGGCTCGGTGTGTTGGGGGACTCGTATGTCATGGTCTGCGTGCCCCACACGGAAATTGGAGAGCCGAGGTACGAAGCCATGAAGCGCGGCGATCAAATCGATCTCGACGCCTTGCGCAGCGGGACGGCTCGCATCAGCTCGCCACAGTCGTTGGAAAACTGGTTGAGCGAGGAATAATCCGCAGCTCCTGATTCGTCGTCTCCTTTCATTCGTCGGGAACTCATTCGACACGACAATCGGAAGGCCCGACGAATGAAAGGAGACGACGAATGGGTTCGGATCGACTGGCACTCTGATGGCCGGTGATTAGGATTCTCGCCCTGTTGGAAAACCATTGATCACAGGCACGAAGCCGGAGCCGCGCGAAATGAGTTCACGCAAGCACCAGCGTCAGCAGACGCTCGATCTGTATCGCCGAGCCGTTCAGAGTTTTGGTGACCGGCATCCCAAGCCGCTGCAAATTCAGATCTTTAGCTACACCTACGCGAGAGAGGTGAATCAGGCTGCCATGACCTGGGTCGAAGAGACTCGCGTCATGCGGTTCGAGTTGGAGGCCAAAGCTCAAAAGGTCGTCGTCGAGGTTCGGTTTCCCAAGCCAAAGGGAGGCGCGGTGAAGTTGTCGGCGACGTGCAGTTGCTCGCCCGGCTTGGAGAGCGTGACCTGCCAGCACACGCTGATGACGACCACCCGGCTGCGATCGTTGTTGTTCGGTTCGACGTCTCCGGAGGTTGAGCAGATCCTGCGAGGTTGCGATCCCTCGCCGGTCGAGAGCCTCGTCAGCGTGATGGATGACGTCTTGCAGCGCGAGATCCAACGGAAAAAGGTTGAGGCCGCGAGCGAGGTTGATCCTGAGAGCGACGAAAAGCCGACTCGCGTGGCGTTTCGATTGCAGTGGCCGGTGTTGCAATATGGCAGATCGTTGGACGTGGAAATCTACGAACAGACCACGCTTAAGAGCGGGAACTGGTCCAGGGGCAAGCAGATGTCTTGGCAGGTCGTGGGTGACCGACAGCACTTGTTTCGCACACCGCAAGAGAAGGCTCTCTTCAAGATCGCGGCCGATCACTTCGGCTGGAATAACACGAATCCGTTCGCGTACTACAGTTACTCGGCGAATACTCTATCGACGTGGAAGTTGTTGAACGCCCTGATTGGCGCGAGCAACGTGGCATTCTCCAGCGATCCCGATCGGACCATTGAGATCACGGCCGGCCCGCTCAGTTTCGGAGCGGACTTGAACGAGACCGGAATGCGTTTGGCCGTGCTGGTCGGGAACGAACCGATGCCCGTCGCCGCGCGATTTCACAACGATCGTGCTCACGGAGTCATGTTCGCCACCCAGCAGCGGCTGTGGTTGGCACCGCTGGACGATCAGGCCATTCGAGAACTGGCCGAGGAACTGCATGAGACGCGCATCGAGGTTCCGCGCGCGGAGGCGGCTCCGATCGTCAAGCGGTTGGCGAAGCTCAGCGAGTTTGCCCGCGTCCAATTGCCCGCTGAGTTTCAATTGGGGGAGATCGAAGCGGATCGGCGGACGTACCTCGAATTGATTCCCGGTGCTGCTGCCGGTTTGTTCGTCCGCATGCGCGTGCGTCCTGAGCCGGACGAACATGCGGCGCTCATCTTTCCCGGCGACGAGAAGTTGAATCAGTATGTCGTCTCGAACGAGGGCTATCGCAAGCTGATTCGCGATCGTGACGCCGAACACCTTCAATCCGCCGCCATCACCACCGAGTTGCAACTCGATCGCTTCCCCAAAGTCACCGACTGGGATTGGCGAATTGCGACCGATGACGAGACGCTGGAGTTTCTCGGACAGTTGAAGGATCGGCAGGATGAGCGGAGACAAAGTGCCGTAGCCACGTTCGCCAGAACGTGGGAGGAACTGCCAGCGACCGAGCCAGGACAACAAGACTCCCACGTTCTGGCGAACGTGGCTACGAGCGACAGCGCTCGGCGCGGGTCTCCCGACCCCGCCGCCGACAATCTCGGTGGTCTCGCCGACAACTCCGCGACGGACGATCTCGTGGTGCTCTGGCCCAAGGGGGCCAAGATGCGCGTGACGAGCGAGATCACGCCGTCCGCATTGCGCATCGAGATCGAAGACCACAACGATTGGTTCGGCATTCAAGGGACGATCGAAGTCGACGGGCATCAGATTCCGCTGCTCGATTTGTTGTCGGCGATGAAGTCGGGGCGCGAATACATCGCGCTCGGCGGCGGACTATGGGCGCGGATCAGTCAGGAGTTTCAAAAACGGCTGCGCGGGTTGCAGGATGTCGCTCATCAGTCGCAGGGGAAGTTGGAAGTCGATTTCACGGCGGCTCCGGTGCTCAACGATTTGTTCGACACGCAGATCAATCTCAAAGCCTGTCAGGCGTGGCGCGATGTGCTGAAGCGCATGGACGACGCTCGCGACATCACCCCCGATCCGCCGATCTCATTGACGGCCGAACTGCGCGATTATCAGGTCGAAGGTTTCCGCTGGCTCAAGCGGCTTTCAACCTGGGGAGCCGGTGCGTGCCTCGCCGACGACATGGGTCTCGGCAAGACCGTGCAGGCGCTCGCGCTGCTGATCGAACGAATGGAAGAGGGGCCAACGCTCGTCGTGGCTCCGACATCAGTCGGCTTCAATTGGATGCGTGAGACCGCTCGGTTTGCGCCGTCGATCAACGCTCTGGCCTATCGAGACAGCAATCGCGATGAGCTGTTGCAGTCGGTGCGCGGCGGCGATCTGGTTGTCGTCAGTTACGGACTGTTGCAGCGGGACTTCGAGAAGTTCGAGCAGATCGAATGGGGCACGCTGGTGCTCGATGAAGCTCAGGCGGTGAAGAATGCCACGACCAAGACTGCCCGCGCGGTGCGCGATCTCAAGGCCAAATGGCGAATCGCTCTGACCGGCACGCCGATCGAAAATCATCTCGGCGAATTGTGGAGCCTGTTCCGAGTCATCAACCCCGGCCTGTTCGGAAGCTGGGATCGTTTCCGCGAGCGGTTCGGTATTCCGATCGAAAAGAACAAAGACCCCGAACGCCGCGCCGCTCTGTCGCGGATGGTCCGGCCGTTCATTCTGCGACGCACAAAAGACGAGGTGCTCAAGGAACTTCCCCCGCGCACCGAAATTGAAATCGACGTCGAACTCTCCGAGCCGGAACGCAAACGCTACGAAGACACGCGGCTGAAAATCCTTGCACAGTTGGCGGGCCTGGATGACGACGCCGGCAAAGATCACCGCTTCCACGTTTTGGCGGGACTCATGAAGCTGCGACAGCTTGCCTGCCATCCGGCGCTGCAAGACAAGAAATGGAAGAAGAGTTCCGCGAAGCTCGATGCCCTGCTGGAACTCGTCGAGGAGTTGCGTGAGGAACAGCATCGAGCGTTGGTCTTCAGCCAGTTCACGTCGCATCTGGACTTGGTCCGCAAGGCGCTCGACGAGCGCGGCATCACCTATCAATATCTCGACGGCTCGACCCCGCCGAAGCAGCGGCAGCAAGCGGTCGATGCCTTCCAGAACGGCGAGTCGGATCTGTTCCTGATCTCGCTGAAGGCGGGCGGCACCGGACTGAACCTGACGGCCGCCGATTACGTCATTCATCTCGACCCGTGGTGGAACCCCGCCGTCGAAGATCAAGCGACTGACCGCGCTCACCGCATCGGGCAAACGCGCCCCGTGACCGTGTACCGCCTGGTCGCGAAGGACACGATCGAGGAAAAAATCCTCGCGATGCACGAACGCAAACGCGAACTCGTCGCCGGAATCCTCGAAGGAAGCGATCAAGCCGCGAAGCTCTCGACCGACGACTTGGTCGACCTCATCCGCGGCGGTGCTTCGGCAGAGAAAATATCCGGCCGACGCAAGGCGAGCGTGTAGCCAAGGGGTCGGGTGTTCGGTTTTTCGAAATTGGCGGGGTGACAGCCTCAATTGCAATCCACGCTTTCTTTCCGCCAATTCCGAAAAACCGAACACCCGACCCCGCGCTATTCGACAAACAAAAACTCGCTCGACGCCAACTGCGCTCGGCAGAATCCCTTCCAGGCCGCGAGCCGTCGCTCCGCCGGAGTACCGCCGGTCTCAGCCGCATCAAAGCGTTGCACGAAATCGAGAGCACGCGCCACCTCAGACGATGTCGGTTCGCGCTGCAACGTCATCTGAAACACGCGCCGCACGCGCGCCGCATCATCGCCGTCAGCCGCCAACAATCTCGAAGCGATGTCCCCCGCCTGATCGCCGACCAGTTGGCTGTTAAGCATGAACAGCGCCTGCGTCGCGAGCGTCGTCGTGTCACGCTTGCCGTTGAGCACGCTCGGCTCGGCGAAATCGAAGACTTGATACAGCTCGTACAACGCACTGCGAATGACCGGCAGATAAACCGAGCGGCGATTTGAGTCGTAAATCTTCGGGTAGTTGTTGGCGGTCCCAGTGACATAAGCCCGATTCGGCGACGGCAACAGCGAGCCGCCCATCGCGTTCTCCAGCCGGCCGCTCACCGCCAGCAGCGAATCGCGGATCGCTTCGACTTCCAACCGCCGGCGATTGCGTCGCCACCACAAGCGGTTGTCGGGGTCGGCCAGAAACGCGGCTTCGTTGAACGTCGTCTGCATTTGATACGCCGATGAGAGCATGACTTCGCGATGCAGCGACTTCATCGACCAGCCCGCAGCAATGAACCGCTGGCTGAGCCAGTCCAGCAGCGCGGGATGCGTCGGCTTGTCGCCGAGCAATCCAAAGTTGTCGGGGGTGCGAACCAAGCCTTCACCGAAGTGACCTTGCCAAATCCGATTGACCGCCACGCGAGCCGTCAACGGATGAGACGGCTCGGTCAGCCAGCGAGCGAATTCGAGTCGGCCGCTGCGGTCGGCGACGATCGGAGTTTGTTGATCGCCAGCCACGATGCGCGGGAACCGGCGCGGGAGTCGTTCCTTGCCGAGCGTCGTGTGATTGCCGCGCAGGTGGAGCGGCAAGTCTTCGACGGTCCCTTCGCTGACGGCCATCGCGACGGGGAGCTTCGGCAAAGCCGCTTCGAGTTGTTTGATCTCGTCACGCTGCGACTGCAACGCGGTCTTCGTCTCGGCGGTGAAATACTCCTCGGCATTCTTCGGCACGGCGAACGGCAAACCTTCCGCCGTGTTGAACAGCAGCTTGCGGAGCGTCTCTTGCCGAGCATCCGGCAACTCAGTCGCGGCCTTGCCGGCTTCGCTCGCTTTCAAATCTTTCCAGGCGGCAACGACGACCGACAACTCCACGCCAGTCTTGTCGGCCAGCGGCAGCAATTGCTGTGCGGCGTCTGTCCGCTCGCCAGCATCCGTTCGATTCAGCGACGTGAGCAGCGTTCGCCATTCGGTCAGCGGCGTGTTGGCATCGTCGGTCGTCTTTTCCAACAATCGCCGCCATTGATTGACGAACGCCGGTCGCAAATCGGTCGCCGACACAGCGACAGGCGAGCCGCCTGTGACCACGGTTGGCACGTTGACTCGCGCGATCAGCAGCTTGTCGATGTGCGGCAGCGGCGGTTGCCGGTACAGGCGGATGACATTGGCTCCGGCTTTGAATTCGTAGCTCCCCTCAATGTGCCAGCGTTGAGTGTCTGGGTTCCACGAACCGGTGACTTCTTTGAGGGCTTCCGGTTTGATGACCTGACCGTTGAGCGAAAGTTGCGTCGGCCGCGATCCGGCGGCGGCGTATCGCGTTTCAATCTGATACAGCCCAGCGGCCTGGACGGTCACGTCGTACTCGGCGGTCCATTCGCCGTTGCCGTTGCTGAGGATCACGCCGATCCCCTCGCCGTAGCCAGTGCTGAGCTTGAGCGCATTGCCGCGTTGATAATTCTCCGCTTCGATGACCTGCACGCCTTCTGGCAGCGGAGCGGTCTTGTCGGCCCGCTTGTCGAACTCGGCCCCGAACGAACGAGACATCTTTTCGAGATAGATCTCGCGCGCGGCAGCCCGGACATAATCGGCCACGCGAGCACGGCTCTCGTCCAACAACTGCTCGTTGGCCTTCGAGACGAGTTGATTGACTTCGTTCTGTTTGGCAGCGATGCGTTGCTTCTGATCGGCGTGTTGCTGCAACTCGGCGGGCGATCCGAGCGGCCGTTCATTCCAACTGGCAACGACGCTGAAATTGAGCATCGACTTCGTGCTCTTGAAGATGCCGGCCAGCGAGTAGTAATCGGCCATCGGCAGCGGATCGAACTTGTGGTCGTGACAGCGAGCACAGCCCAGCGTCAGCCCCATAAACGCCTTGCCGATCGTGTCGACTTGCTCGTCAACGATATCCATCTGCATTTTGAGCGGATCGTCTTCCGCGAGCATCTTCGCGCCAATGACGAGAAACCCGGTCGCCGTCAGACGATCCGATTGCCTCGCGGCGATGACGGGATCACTGGGATCGCCCTCTGGCGGCAAAAGGTCTCCGGCAATTTGCTCGCGCACGAACTCGTCGAACGGCAGATCGCGATTGAATGCCGAGACCACCCAATCGCGATACCGAAACGCATTCGCCTGCGCGAGGTTCTCGTCCAATCCGTTCGAGTCGCCGTATCGAGCGACATCGAGCCAATGCCGCCCCCACCGCTCGCCGTATCTCGGCGACGCGAGCAGCCGATCAATCACGCGAGCGAACGCGTCCGGTTCGTTGTCAGCAAGGAAATCGGTGACTTCGTCGCGTGTCGGCGGGACTCCGTGCACATCGAAAGTCGCACGGCGAATCAGCGTCCGCTTGTCGGCAATCTCGGCCGGCTTCAGGCCGCGCGATTCGAGTTCACTCAAGATGAAGTCATCAACTGGCGACTGCCCCCACGTAGCTCGACTCTCCGAGTCGAGTGTTTTCGGCCCGACTCGGAGAGTCGGGCTACGCGGCGGCCGAGGATTGCCCATTGGCTGAAAGGCCCAAAAGTTCTGTTGCTCGTCGGTGAACTGCATCGATTTCGTTTCAGCCTTCACGACCGGCTTCTTCGTCGCAGTCTTCGGCTTGTCACCGTCCGGCCAAACCGCCCCCGCTTTCACCCAAGCGATCAAATCATTGATGTCGCGCTGCGACAACTTTTCCTTGGGCGGCATCGCCAGCGTGTCTGCATGATTGACCGCGCGAATCAGCAAGCTCTTGTCCGGCTCACCGGGGACGATCGCCGCTCCGCGCGAGCCACCTTCCAGCATGTCCGCTCGCGAATCGAGCCGCAGTTCGCTTTCGGCTTGGTCTTCGCCGTGACAGGCAAAACACCGCTCGGACAACAACGGGCGGATGCGCTTCTCGAAGAACTCAATGGCGGGAGCATCGAGCGGTTCGTCCGCGCAAGCGGTCAAGCCGACGAACAAGAGCAGAATCGTTCCGAGGACTCGCATGAATGAAGTTCCCACCGCATCACACGGAAGCACCGTCAGCCTGCGCGAACAGATCCGTGACGTTGACCGTGAAACCGGGGAGCAATACCGATGTCGCGACGCTGCCAGTCGCAAAGACGCCGTGCTCGTGGTACTGCGAGCGAGTTGCGAGATCGAGCATCAAGACCGTTACCGAGCGAGATTCGGGATCGACGATCCAGTATTCCTCGATGCCCGCAGCGGCGTATTCGGCCCGCTTTGTGACCAAGTCGCGGTCGCGGTTTTCTTTTCCCTCGCTGACGATTTCGACGACCAAGTCCGCACCGTCAGGTTGGCCGTGCAATTCCTTCAGGCGTTCGGGCCGCAGGTAGACGACATCGGGGTCTCGGAATCGGCGGCTGGCCAATCGAACGGGCAGCGGAGCAAACAACGCTCGGCCTCGACGATGCTCCGGCGGAGCGGCGGTCGCGAGATAATTCTTCAACAACGAATGCAGATAGTCCGCGAGCAACTGATGAAAGATCGTCGCCATCGGCAGCACCTCGATGCACCCATCGGCCAACTCGACCCGGTGCTTTTGACTGAGTTCGAGATAATCCTCTTCCGACCAGTCTCCCTGAGCCGGATAGCAATACGCCAACTCCCAAGCCGGCTCACCAAGTTGCGAGCGGCGGGAAGCAGCGACAGGTGGTTGTGCAAACGAAACGCTCATAGTTGGCCATCAGCCTACGCTCAAACCAAGGTCTTGAGAACCTCCAACAGCCGATCAATCTCCGCATCCGTGCCGATGGTGATTCGCAGGCCGTCCAGCAGATTGTTCGGTGCGAACGGCACGTCTGGAAAACGCATGTAACGGACGAGGATCTTTTGAGCCTTGAGGCTCTCGTAAATCTCGCGGTGTCCGCCGGTCGCTCGCGTGGCCCAGACGAAGTTGGCTTGGCTGGGGACAACGTCGAAGCCAAGTTGCGTCAGTGCTGCGGTCAGCCGCGCGCGAGTGGCTTGAATACGAGCGACGTTGGCCAGCATCCAGTCTTGGTCCTGCAACGCGGCGAGCGTGCCGGCGAGCGTCAGGTTGTCGCAGTTGTAGCTGTCTTTGACTTTTCGCATCGCGGCGATCAGGTCGGGATGCGCGATCGCGAAACCGGAACGAATGCCGGCGAGGCTGTATGACTTGCTCAACGTGCGCGTCACGATGATGCGTCGGCCGACGTCGCTGTGTTGCAGCAATTCGGCTTTCGAGCGGGCGTCGGCGAAGTCGGCGTAGGCTCCGTCGAGCACCAGCACTCCGCGCGGCGGGACGAGTCGCACGACATCCTCGTCAGACCAGCGGTTGCCGGATGGCGAGTTGGGGTTCGGCACGAAGACGATTTTCGCCCAGTCGGTCACCGGAGTTGTCTCCGGCCAATTCCACGACCAATCGGGGTTCAACAGGATGCGTTCGTGCTTGGCTCCCTGAATGCCGGCCAGCGATTCGTAAAGGATGTAGCTCGGATACGGGTACGCGATGACGTCGCTCGCGTCAGCGAACGTGCGGGTGATGATCGTCAGGTTCTCGTCGCTGCCGTTGGCGGGGATGACCCAATCGGGATCGACCTCGAACAACTCGCCAATCTGCTTGCGAACCTGCGTGCCGAGCGGGTCGGGGTACACATTCAGCCGCCCGTTCGCCGCGCGAGTGATCGCTTCAGCGACTCGCGGCGACGGCGGGTACGGGTTCTCATTCGTGTTGAGCTTCGTCCAGCCGGAATCCTGCGGCTGCTCGCCGGGGACGTAGCCATCAATGCGGTCGATATCGGGACGGATGAGTGACATGCGATGAATGTAGCCCTGTCGCTCCGCGACAGGAAAGCCGATCGCGGAGAAATCGTCGTCGTCGCGAACGGCATCATCGACACACTCACCGTTAATCGACGCTCGGCTGTCCTGTCGCGGAGCGATAGGCCGACT
>CAMDDX010000144.1 GCA_945893075.1 Planctomyces sp. SH-PL62
ACGCCTGACCGCGGCCACCATCTCCCGCCGTTGAGCGGGTCGAAGGTTTTTCAACCATGACGATCTTGCTCCCGTTTCTCATCAGCCTACACCCGACATCCCCAACCACCAGCCGCCGCCGCGAATGCTGGAGCAGGCACGGAACTCCCGGCGGCCTATCGGCCTCCTTCCGTTCCGTGCCTGCTCCAGCATTCCTTGAAAGAACCATGCGCCACTGACCTAAAGGTCGTGTCACTCAACTGACCTAAAGGTGGTGTCACTTCTCTAATAATCATCAATTCTTTTTGCACATGGACCGAAATCGGAACGATCAATTGGAACGTGCCGAATTCCTGATGAGCATTCCGGCTCCGCAGGGGGAAGAGACCTTCGATCAGGCGGATAAGAATGGGGATGGCCGGCTGTCGTTGGCCGAATGGGCTGCAATGCCGGGGATGTGGCTTGATCCCATTCAGGATTTCCGGCGGATGGATCTCAACCTGGATGGGCAGGTCGATGCCGTCGAGCTCATGGCCGGAACCCCCGATTGGAAGAAGCCGTTGTGCAAACGGATTCTGCCGGCGTTTGACTTCAACGGAGACGGCGTGCTCTCACTGAACGAGTACCGCGTTTGTCCGCATGGCAACACGCTGATGAATTGGATTCCGTCGATGACCGATTCCAACAACGATCAGAAGCTGTCGTTGGCGGAATACAATTTCGAGCGACCGACATTCTCGCTGTTGCGAGTCTTCTTCTTCCGCTGCCACGACCTCAATCACGACGGTGTTTTGGATTTGAATGAGTATGACTTCAAGACGCTCAAGCCAGGGACGCTGTACTCGCTGCATCAGGACGGGAATGTGTTGAAGAAGCTCCGTTATGGAACCAAGTATGTGCATTGCGGTTCGCAGTGCGTCTCGCCCGACGGCAAGTGGATCGCGTTCGACGGCAAGGACAACTACCAAGCCAAATTGCCGGACTACAAAATCCTGATCATCCCGATTGAGGGAGGTGAGCCACGCGAGATCGGCGTCGGGTTGATGCCCTCGTTTTCACCCGACGGCAAGAAAGTGGTCTGTTCGCGATACAGCCCGCAGTACGGCATTTGGATCATGGATCTGAACGGGGGCGAGCCTGAATACATCGCGCGCGGTTGGGGAGCCGAGTGGTCGCCCGACGGCAAGGAAATCTATTTCGGCGAATACGCGACCCGCAGTTCACTGCGGGTCTACAACACCGAAACCAAGCAAGTCAAAGTGGTGGTCTCGCCCGATGAAAAGGAACAGCAATGGATCCAAATCAATTCGTGCTGGTCTCCCGACAGCCGGCGACTTTGTCTCTGGGGGAGCAAACAAACTCAGCAAGACGATCCGGCGATGTTGCTGATCCACATGCGCGGTGAGGCCAAAGACCGAGTCAAAGTTCGCTATCGGCCACCGCCGGGCAAAGGGCTCGGCAGCGATTTCGCCTGGCACCCGAACGGTCGCCGCATCGTCTTCTCGACCTATTGCGACGAACGCAAACGCCGCCAGTTCTACGAACTCGACCCGGAAACCAACGACCCACCGAAACTCGTCGTGGGCCAACCCGAAAACGAGAACCCCTGCGAATCTGCTTGGACCCCCGATGGCAAGCAACTGATCCTGACGTTCCATCCGGATTGACCTCTTATGAGACGATCGATTGCGATGTTGATTCTGCTATCAGGAACGCTGAGCGTCAGCTCTGTCTCTGCGCAGACAACTCCGAGCGAAGAGCCGGGGCGTGCGGAGCGGTTGGTGTTTCTGCAAAACTTGGCGGACGAATATCGAATCGTCGTAAGCCGCGATCGAGTCGCGAAGCGGTGGCCACATCCGATTTATCGCTGGAGCCATCCGGTCGGCAGCACGGCTGACGGCATCACCTACATGTGGATGGATGACGAACAGCCGGTGGCCATCGGCTCGATGATGATCCTGCAAGACCGAACTTTGTCGGGCGAGTTTCAATCGCTGACCTCGGAACCGATCAAAGCGGTCCAAGCAAACGTCACGATCTGGGAACCGACAAAACCGGGCTGCGAATACCTTCGCGTCCCCGACGCCCCCAAGCCCGCGGACTCGCCGGCCGAACGGCTGACGCAAATGAAATTGCTCGCGCGACGTTTCAGCGCCGAACTCACGAAGCATCCCCCCGCGTACTCCGAAGGTTCGATCTGGGGGTTACGATTATTGCCGAAACAACTCACCCGCTACGGTGGCTCCAAGGGGCTTGTTCTCGACGGAGCCCTCTTCGCCTTCTGCCACGACACCGATCCGGAGATCTTGCTGTCGCTGGAGACGCGCGGCGGGAAGAACGACCTCGCTTGGAATTTCGCGTTCCGTCCGCTGACCAGTTGGAAGGCGACCGGATACTGCGACAAAACCATCGTCTGGTCGCAACCGGCACTGGCTTCACGAAACGCCGTGAAGCAGCCTTACATGACGTTCTTCCCCAAAACCAATGCGACGTTGCCGGAGCTGATGAAATGATTCGATCTGCCTCCAGGCAACACTCACTTTGGCCCGTTCGCACGGGAGACACAGCATCCGGGTACACACCATGTTGGCATCATTCTCATTCTTGACTCCGCTGACGGCCGCAACTGCGATGGCGATTGCCGGAGGTCTGCTGGTGGGGTTCGTATTGTTGCGTTGGCTCGGTGGACCTCCGGCGGCGGTGGCTCGGCGATGGGCGTTGATCGGCATTCGAGCGGCGGCGGTCGTCACGCTGCTGTTGATCCTGCTGAATCCTTCGGACGTCTCGCAGACGCCGGGGCCGATTGATCGGCCCGATATTTTCTATCTGCTCGATTCGTCGCAGAGCATGGCGGTCGGTGACAAGGAGACGCGGTTCGATCACGCCACGCGGCTGATGCGTGAAGCGGATCAGGCAACTCGCGATGAAGGTCATGCGCAGGTGAAGTTGTTTCGGTTCGGACATCGGTTGGCGGCCGTGGAGCAGGGAGCGGAGCGACAAGTAACCCGAAGCGTGAGCGAGGGCGAACGTCTCAACGGCTCAGCCAGAAGCGGCGCGTCGGCGACACTCGCCCTCGCTGACGCTTCGGGTTACTTGATGGCGGCGGAATCGACTTCCACTGTGGCAGGTTCGGCGAAAACGAAACAGAAGCCGCTGGGTCCGACCGATTCGGACACGCAGTTGCTTACGGCGTTGCGGCAGGTTTCGAGCCGGTTTGGGCGTCGGCCTCCGGCGGGCGTGGTGTTGTTTTCGGATGGGCGTGCTCGCGATGAAAACGGTGCCGAACAACTGGCGGCGCAGTTCGCGAAGTTGAACGTCCCCGTGCATGTCGTGCCGGTCGGCGATACCGCGAAGGGGGGCGACGTGGCGATCGTGGCCTGCGTCGTGCCGCCTCGAGCGCGACGGTTTGCCGAGGTCGAGGTGCAGGTCTTCCTCAGAAGCTACGGCTATGACGGGCGTCGCTGCGAAGTGTCGCTCATCGCGCCGAGCAACATCGAAGGGGAGGCCGATAAGAATTTGGCTCCGCCGGTGCCGGTCACGTTGCATGATGGGTTTCAATCGGTCGGCTTGTCGTTCCGAACCGATGCGAAGACTCGTAAGTTGCAGGTCAACGTGTCGGCGCTGCCGGATGAAGTCTCGACGGCGAACAACTCGTTCAAGGCCGAGGTGCAGATTGATCGGACGAAGATTCGGTTGCTGTACATCGAAGGAAGTTCGCAGCCGTTGCAACCGGTGCAGACGGGGACTCGGTACGAAGTTCGCGGGCCGTACTCCGACTTGCAGAAGGCGCTGACCGAGGACGAGGACATCGAGTGCGTCGTGTTGCATGCACCTTACGGTCGCGGCCGGTTGGCTCGCGTCGCGGACGTGGGGGGAACGGCGATCGGTCGTGGGTTCCCTGAAACGGTGGCCGAGCTGTCTGCGTTTGATGCGATCATCCTCAGCGACGTCGCGGCGAACACATTCACCGAGCAGCAATTGGAGTGGCTCGACAAGTGGATCGGACAACGCGGCGGCGGACTGTTGATGGTCGGCGGCCAGCGCAGTTTTCGAGCGGGCGGTTGGGACGACACGCCGCTCGCCGAGATGCTGCCGATTGAGATGCGCGACGAGAACGATTGGCTCCCCGGCACGCAGGTCAGCGTGATCGCCGATTCGCAGGCGATGTCGCATCCGCTGTGGACGATCGTCACCGACGAGCGTCAGAACCGCGACATCATTGGCCAGTTCCCGTCATTCTTCGGAGCCAACCGCTGGGCCGGCGTGAAGCCGAATCTGACGCGCGTGCTGGCGATGTCGAACCTCGCGGCGGCTGATGTCCCCGCGGGAGCCGCGCCGCCCGTCGCACCGAAAGCGGTCAAGCCGCCGAGCTTTTTTGAATCGTTGCAAAAGAATCTGACGGGGAAGAAACCGGCGGCCGACGAAGACAAACGGAAGTCGCCGGACAATCCTCAGCCGCCCGACTCACCGAAGAAAGGCGAGGCGTCGAAGTTGGAAGCCAACGCCTCGAACCAGCCCGCGATTGTGGCGGGGCAATACGGACGCGGTCGCACGCTGGCGATGGCCATGCCGATCACTCCTCCGTGGGCCAACGATTTCCTGAACAAGTGGGGCGGCGACACGAAGTACTACGGCAAGTTCTGGCGCAACGCGATCTATTGGCTGACCGAGAGTTCGTCGATCGGTCGTCGCCGGCTGGTCGTCACCGCGGATAAAAATTCTATCGACCCGGCGAAACGATCTCGCTGACCGCTGCCGCGTTCGATGAAGCGGCGAATCAAACCGGCTCGTACAAGATCACGTCGATGATCGAGCCGCAGACGTCGCTGAACGATCTCGAATCGAACTACTCACCCGTCCGCTGGCCCGACGGCAAGCCGCGCGAAAGTGGCGAGACCGGCCCGTTCATCGCCTGGGGCGAAGAGTTCGACCTCCCGCGCTCCGATGCCGCCGGAGGCAAGCCGGCGTTCGCGCTCGAGATGCCGATTGCCGACGCGCTGACGGTCGGCTCGGCCAGCCAATCGTTGCGCGTCGAACTGACGGCGATGGAAGAGTTCACTCAGGTCGATAGCACGTCGCTCGACATCCAAATTCTGCACGACCCGTTCGAGCAACAGAACCCGTTTCCGAATCACGAACTGTTGGCGTCCATCGCCAAGCACTCCGGCGGCCAAGTCATCACTGACTCAACACAACTGGCCGAGGTGCTGCGCGATGTGCCGATGAAGGTCGGCACGCCGATCGTGAAGAAGACGCCATTGTGGAGCACTTGGTGGCTATGGACCTGGCTGCTGGGGTTGCTGAGCGTGGAATGGATTTGGCGGCGAGTTGTGGGGTTGGCGTGAGAGTACAGAAGTAGTTTCACAATCGTAGCCACGTTCGCCAGAACGTGGGTTTTGCGCGTGTTCGCCCACGTTCTGGCGAACGTGGCTACGACAAATCTTGTTCCCACCGAACTCGCGTCGGTGGTGGACTTCATCGCAAATTCACCTCTTCGCGTCCTCTGCGACCTTCTGTTCAAAAAAGTTTTGATTGGAACAGAAGGTCGCAGAGGACGCGAAGTGCGAAGACCAAGGAACGGACGAAATGAATCCTCAAACAAGTTGCGGCGGCTGGCCGTTTGGCTGGAAGCTGTGGATGACCGCCGCGGTCACCACGTTGTTACTGAGCGGCCTGTCGTTGTTCGCTCAAGACAAACCGGCGGCTCCGGCCAGTGATTCCGAGGAAGCGAAGCGGTCGCGCGAGGAGTTGCAGTTTTCGCTGGAGCAAGTCGCGACGATGCGACTGCAACACACGGGGACTGGGGCGGAGATCGAACAGGTCGCGCATCCGGTCATGCGGTTCGGTGCTCCGCTATTCGGGAACCATCATGGCACGGTGTGGGTTTGGGGGAAGCGCGGGCGGCCGGTTGCGGTGTTGGAGATGTGCCAACAAAAGGACGACGGCCTCTGGTATCAAGCGTGTCACTCTACGGCCGACGCTCCCCTCAAGCTGACCATGTCAGACGGGAAGACCTGGACGCCGAAGTCGAGCAATCTGAAGTTCCAGCCGTTGCCCGGTGCGCCTCTGCCTGCCGATACGCCGGTCGCGCGAGTTCGGCAAATGAAAGCGTTCCTCCAAAAATTCTCGGCTCATCAACTTTGGACGTGGGAGTACGGCGACGGCTCGCGGCACGAACTGCGGATGCTGCCGACTCAGGTCCATCGTTACGAGGACCGCGATCAACAACTGATCGACGGTGCTCTCTTCCTCATCGCTCAGGGAACGAATCCGGAAGCGACTCTGTTCCTGGAAGCGGTGCAACCGGCCGATGACGCCAAGCCGTTCTGGCAATTCGGCGTCGGCCAGTCGACCTTGGCGGAGAACGTCGTGTTCTACGAAGACAAAGAGGTCTATCACGGTCGCCCGGCGAAAAACGAAGAGTGGTCTCTCAGTACGAGTTCCTATTGGCGGACGACGTCGAAGACCAAAGACAAAGACAGCCAGCCATGACGACCTTTCGCAAATGATGGCCGTTGTTGATAGTGGTCAACCGGGGCTTTCACCCAGACAAACTCGGCAAACTCGGTCGAGCGCTTCACACCACGGGTTGCATTCGAGGAGATTTCAATGCGTCAACTTATGCAGAGAATTCACAGCCTGGCGTTTGTTGTTGCGGCGTTGACATCGTTGTCGGTGCTCCGTGCGGATGAGCCGGCTTCGAAGGTGCCAGAGGCGGTGGCCAGAAATTTTGGCAGAGTCGACCGCAATGGTGACAAGCGGCTTTCGGTGGATGAGTTCCAGGCAGCGAACGCACCGGCTCAGATGGCGGTGGCGCTGCGGGACTTTGACCTCTTCGATCGCGATGCCGACGGATTCTTGTCGCTGGAGGAGTATTGGTCGTTGCCGACTGGCGTCTCGGCCAATCAGCGCGGGCCGCTGCACGATCCGATGAAAGATGTCGTCGATCAGTTTGTTGGCGTATTGGATGGGCTGTTGGATGACTGGGATAAAAACTCCGAACGGACAGTTCCCGTCGGCGAATTCTTGGCCGCGTTCACGAAGGCATTGAATGAGCCGCTGACCGGGCGGATGCAACAGGAAGCCGATCCGAATCTGGATCGAAAGGTCAGCCGCGCGGAGGCTCGGCGGTTTGTTGAGATTCAATCGGGGGTGCGCCGCAGCGACGGTCAGTTACTGCGACTGCCGGATGGGCGACTCGTGCAGCACATGCAGTTCCTCAACGCCGATCAAGATCGGGACGACCGGCTGGACAAAACGGAGTTTCTCGCGCGGGCTTGGTCGCCTCCGGGCAAGGGGCCGGAAACATTCGATCTGACCGACGCCGACAAAGACGGCTTCGTGACGTGGCTCGAATGGAGCAAGATTCGCTTCAGCGATCCGGTCGCTGAGTTCCGTCGCATGGACCTCAATCTGGACGGTCAGCTTGAGCCGGCGGAGGTTCTGGCCGGGACGCCCGACTGGTGCAAGTTGTCGGCGCAGGTCTCGTTTCCGGCGTTCGATCGGGACCGCAGCGGCAAGCTGTCGCTCGATGAATTCCGGCTGACGTTTTACGCGAACCCGGTCGCGAACTGGCACGGCATCATTGCCGACACCGATGACGACGGGCTCCTCGCGCGCGAAGAGTTTTCGTTCGGCGGAGCGTTTCCGGTGATGCGGTTTGTCTACTTTGATCTGTTCGATGCGAACAAAGACGGAAAGCTCGACCCGCATGAGTTCACGTTCAAACGAAAGTTCCCGCGCGAGGTTTTCGTTCTGAACGCCGACGGCTCCGGCTGGAAAAAGCTGTATGGGATCAAGGATTTTCCGTCGCTCGGATCGCCGGCGGTCTCGCCCGATGGGAAGTGGATCGCGCTCGATGGGCATGGGCCGAAGGGGACTTTGAGCGGGCAGACGATGCTCATCACCGACTTCGAGGGGAACAACCTGCGCAACCTGGGGCTGGGCATGATGCCGACGTGGTCGAAGGACGGGAAACAATTGAGCTTCTCGCGATCCGGCATTGAGGTCATCAACGCCGACGGGACGAAGCAACGATCGCTGACCGACGGCAACGGCTGGGGAGCGCAATGGTCTCCCGATGGGAAGAAGATTGCGTACTACTCCGGCCTGCAAATCATGACCATCGACGTCGCGACCGAGAAATCGACACCGGTCTACAACGCGAAGGACTACCGCCAGATCTACTGGAACATGACCTGGTCGCCGGACAGTCAGCGGATTTGTTTCAAAGGACTCAAAGCGGACGGCACCGAAGAGGTCGCGACGGTCGGCATCGATCCTGCGAAGCCGAAACTGAAGGTGCATGTCTCCGGCAAGAACATCTCGATGGACTTCGCATGGCATCCCGACGGCGATCGCATCGTCTTCTGCATGTACTCTCCCGAACTCACCCGACATCAGCTCTACGAGTTCAATCCGAACTCGGCCGATCCACCGAAATTGCTGAAAGGCCAAGACCCCGCGACCGCGAACACCGCCGCGTGTTGGACTCCGGACGGTAAGCGGTTAATCGTGATCATCGGCGACTACTAAGCGATCATTCGTCGTCTCCTTCCATTCGTCGGGCTCTTGCTGCATTCGAGAACCAAGGTGCCCGACGAATGGAAGGAAGACGACGAATTTGAAGTCAAATTGGTCGGAAGTCGTTCGAGATTCAGGGACACCCTACAGGAAAACTCAAACGATGTGGCCGCGCAGATCAATCGTGATCGGAATGTTGAGTCTGTTTGCCATCGGCTTGTCGTCGGCAGACGACAAGACATCGGTTCCCGATCAACGGATCGCATTCCTGCGCGAAAAGATGGAACGTCTCCGGCTGCGTTCGGCGAATTCGCCACAGACGAAGTTTCCGCTGCATGAGAAACTCGCGCTGCGTTGGAGCAATCCGGTCAGCGGCGTCGTCGATGGGGGCGTCTTCATTTGGACCGACGGTCGCCGGCCGGTGGTGATCGGTAAGGCGTTTCTCAGGGAGACCGGTGGGCCTCAAGGCGCGCCAGCCAGTTGGAGCGAGGCGATCGAATCGGTCACGTCGATTCCGTTCGTCATGCAAGCCGAGGGACAAGACGTCTGGAAGCCGGCGAGTCCCGGCATTCGGTTTCACGATCTCGACGAGACTGAGGGCCGGCCCTCCGACAACGGCAGCGCGCGGCTGACTCAGATGCGGGCGCTGGCTCGGAAAATTCAGGTCATCGGCAATTGGGGGCAACCGCCGACCGATTGGCAACTGCGAACTCTGACCACGCCGCTGTTTCGCTACGCCAGCGAACCCGACGGCATCGTGGATGGAGCCGTCTTCGCTTACACGCAAGGAGGCACGAACCCCGAAGCGATTGCGTTGATCGAGTCGGTGGCTGCGGACGCGAAGTCCAAACTGCATTGGCGAATCGCGGTCACCCGGCTGACGTCCTACGGCGTCCGAGCGTCGTTCAATGACAACGTGATCGCTGACTTCGATCACCTGAAGAACGCGCCGATGGAGGCGACGTTTTATGGCCGCTCGCATCCGTTGGTGAGTTATCCATTTCCTCGGACGGAGACAACCGCGAAGGAGACTTCGAAATGAAATCGTGTCTCGTCGGATGCTTGGTGAGTCTCGCGCTGAGCGGATGGCTTGTGTTCGCTCAGGAAGAGCCGAACTCTGACGCCACCGCCGAGGCGGCCGAGTTTCTGAAGACGGCGCGCGCGAACGCGGCGCTCTTCACAATCCAAGAGGTCAAGACCGGCAAAGAAATCGAACGGGTTGAGAACCCTGTCTTCCGATACAAAGAAGTGGCGCGAGGCAGCGCTCAGGGAACCGTATGGATTTGGGGACGCAAGGGCCGCCCGGCCGCCGTGCTGGAGATGATTCGGCATTTGGATCGAGAGGATTGGTTCTGCTTTCACGCGACTTCGGATGAGCCGATCAAGCTGACGGCGAAAACGGGACAGACCTGGACTCCGAAGTCGAGCGACCTCACGTTCCGCCCGTTACCCGGCGCTCCGGAGCCAGCCGATTCACCCGCCGGTCGATTCCGGCAGATGAAAGCCTTCTCGCGACAATTCACGTCGCACGAGTTCTGGCAAAACGCGCGTCACGAAATGCGCATCCTCCCCGTGCCGCTGCATCGCTACGAGGATCGTGATCGGCAGTTGCTCGACGGAGCGATCTTCGGCATCGTGCTGGGAACGCATCCCGAAGCGACGCTGTTTCTGGAAGCGGCCCAACCCGTCGGCGAGAAGAAGCCGATCTGGCAATTCGCCGTCGGCCGCTCCGGAGCCGCCGAGATGGTGGTCAACTACGAAGACAAAGAAGTCCATCACATGCCGCTGATCGAGACTTTCCCGCCTCCGACGAACACGTACTGGCGGATGATTCTGAAGGCCGAGGGGAAGTGACATGCGAATGCTTAGTGGCCAAGTTGTTCGTAGCCACGTTCGCCAGAACGTGGGATTTGCGCGGGTTCTCCCACGTTCTGGCGAACGTGGCTACGTCCTTGCGGCGATCATTCTCTTGAGCGGGCTGTCGCTGTTCGCTCAAGAGAAGAAAGACTCACCGGCCAACGAGGCTGACGAAGTGGCACTCGCGCGCGAGCAGATGCGGCTCTCGCGCGAGCAAGTGGGGTTGTTGAAACTCCAGCACGCGAAGACCGGGGCCGAGATCGAGCGAGTAGAGCATCCTGTGTTGCGATTCACGGCTCCGCTGTGGGGCGGGCATCATGGAACCGTTTGGATTTGGGGGAAGCGCGGGCGGCCGGTCGCGGTGTTGGAGATGTTTCGGCAACCCGACGGGCGGCTCTGGAACCAAGCATTTCATGCCACGAGTGATGTGCCCTTCAAACTGACCGCGACCAACGGTGAGTCTTGGACGCCGGAAGCCAACAGCCTGAAGATTCAACGACTGCCGAACGCGCCGCCTCCGGCCGACACTCCGGCCGGCCGAATCCGCCAGATGAAGGCGTTCGCGCAGAAATTCACCGCTCACGAATTCTGGACCACGCATCCCGGTCAGCCGCGATACGAACTGCGTCTGATCTCCTCTCCGGTGCATCGCTATGAAGATCACGAAAAGCAGCTCATCGACGGGGCGCTGTTTATCATCGCTCAGGATACGAACCCGGAAGTGACGTTGTTTCTCGAAGCGGTGCAACCGGCGGACGAAGCGCAACCGATCTGGCAATACGGCATCGGCCGCACGGGCTTGGCCGAGATCGTCGTGCTCTACGACGAGCAAGAAGTCTTTCGCGCGCCGCCGCTACGCACCGAAGTGTTTCCGAAAGCGAATCCGTACTGGCGAATGAAGTCGGTCTTCAAAGATCAAGGAAGCGAGCAGTGAGGAACTGCGATAACAAACACGTCTCGTGGAGTGTGTCGGTCGTTCAATCATTCGCTGGCTCCTTAAATTCGCTGTCGATTCTTGGCCGGATACAAATGGTGGGAAACATCGACAGCGAATTTAGGGAGACAGCGAATGGGACAACTCCCAAGTCTGCCTTCATTTTCCGCCCTCCATTTTTCGCCAGCTTCTTGAGGATCGACAGCCGCGGATTCACGAAGAGGCTGGCGGAAAATGAAGGGCGAAAAATGGGAACGCCCACAACGCAACCAAGTCAGAGTTGAAGACCAGGAGAACAATCGATGTCTCATTGGACGGGTGGTCTCGCGATTGCGTTTTTAGCAAGCGTGCTTTGGGCTGCGCTGTTTGCAGCCGAAGATGCCAAGCACCTCTCGTCTGACGCGAGCGTGACGGAGAACAAAGAGAAGCTCGACTTCTACCGCCGTCGTCTGCGCGAGTATCGGTTGGTGGTCGATGGTCGCGGTGACAAGCCCTGTGAGCTGATCGACGACCCGTTGACGCGGTGGGACAACCCGATCAGCCAGAACGGAGACGGCTTGATGTTTCTGTGGACGGATCGTGGCCGTCCCGTCGTGCTGATGAATTGCCACTTCAATTTTCCGACGCAGTATTGGGGCCGCGTGTTTGTTTCGCTGACGGATCGGCCGATCGAAATGCGGCACAGCGATCAGCCGTTCTGGAAGCCACGTCAGTCGGGCAGCGCGTTCAAACCGCTCGCCGACGCGAAGCCCCCCGCCGACAAAGCCGCGGCGCGGCTGGTCCAAATGCGGAACATCGCCAAGGAGTTTCAAGTCATCTGCAACTGGGGCGGAAAGGACAAGGCCGACTGGCAAATGCGTCTGCTGCCGACGCCGCTGTATCGCTATCAGGTTCCCGAAGAAGGAGTCTTGGACGGCGCGATGTTCGGCTATGTGCAGTCCGGCCCGGAAGCGGTGTTGTTGGTCGAGGCCCGGCAAACTCCCGCGGGCCTGGAGTGGCAATACTCCGCATCGCGCTGCACGACCTATCGCATCCGGTTTGCTCGCAATGACAAAGTCGTCGCCGAGTTTCCGCACCTCGACGAATGGGTCAACACCGAGCCGTTCTACCCCATCCGCGTGCCGCTGAAGGACTACCCGTTCGGCAATCCATTTGAGAAGGCGAAGCCGGCCGGCACCGGCAAGCCAGCTCCGTCGAAATGAAAACGGCGATTTGAAATGAGGACGTGCGACATGTTGAATTGCTTCAGAAAGATGTCGTGGACGATGTTGATCGTGGTTGCTTGTTGCTTCATGCAGCCGCAGACGGCGTCGGCTCAGTTGGAGTTTTTGAAGGGACTGCTCGGTGGGAAAGCGGCTCCGGCTCCGGCGAAAACGTTTCAGCCGTTTCGAGGGTATCAGGCGTTGAGCCAAGCGGTGGCTGAAGCAGAGAACGGTGATCTCGCAAAGTCGCTGACGTTGGTGAGCGAGGCGTTCAAAGAAGGCGGCGTGAGTGAGCCGTTGGAGCATCCGGAGGCTCAGGCGATCGCAACGAACTTGATGCGGTTGTCGAAGGCTTGGGAGTCGAAAGGGGCGAAGCCAGCGGACGTCGTGGCAGTGTTGATGGACGTCGTGTTGCCGTCGAAGACGCCTGGGGTTGTGCGGCCGTATGTCGGACAGTGGCAATTGAGTTTTGACGCGATTTATTTGTCTCGATCAAACGGTCGGTTTCCCCCACCGGAGAGTGTCGGGGCAGAGTTGGTGCGTTGGGCGGTGCTCGCGAAGCAGACAGATGAAGTGAAGAAACGCCTGGAAGCGGCGAAGCCGGATACGCCGCAAGAGAAATCCGACAAGCCAACAGGGGCCGATTCCAAAACGGCAGACAAAGCGAAGGCCGATGCGGAGACGGCAGCGAAGATCGAAGCGGCGGTCGCGCGAGTCTTCTCGGTGCAGCTTGCGGTCGCGGAGCACGATGCGGAGTTGGCGAACAAGTCACTCAAGCAGTTGCTCGAAGAAGCGAAGTCGGCGAACGGGCCGATGCTGGAATACTTGTGTCAGGCGGTGATGGCGTCGATGCGCGAGCCGAAGTCCGAGGCGGCGGGTTTGTCGTTGCTCGAAGCAGTGCTGGATCGGGCGGAAGAGTCGTTGCCGGCGGAGTCGGGGTTTCGAGGAAACGCTCCGTGGTTGCGAGTTCGCGCGGCGGAAGTTCACGCACGAGCGGGGCGAGCGGCGGACACGAAGCGGTTGGCAATGGCGGTGGTCGCGAAGCCGTTCAGCAACCGGCAGTACGGTGCGGAGTACTCGGCGTATCTGGAGCACTCTCTGAAGCAGCAAGCGGCGGCGGCGTTGATCGACGCGGGGCTGATCGCGGACGGACTGGAGTTGGCGGGACAGGCTCCGGACCCGCAAGCGGTGCGGTATTTTCGAGCGAACGGCGCAGTCGACATCGCGGCGAAAGTCGGGCACCAATTGAGGCAGCTCGCGCCGGCTGAGCGATTCGAGTTGCTGCGGAAGTGGGCGCTGCCGAGCGATGATCGGGATTCGGTGCGATCGTTGATCGACTTCGTGCCGAATGTCGCCTTTCGCTCCGCGAAAGGAGAGGCTTTCGCGGAGCGAAAGCCGACAATCGGTGTCTTGTCCGACGTTTACAGCACCGATTGGGAATTGGTTTCAACGGCGCGGGAACTCGGCAAGTTGGACGAGTTCGTTCGCGAGTTGATTTCAATCACGCCGCAGACGCCGTCAGTGCAGTCGTTGCGGACGCTCGCGATGGTGGTGCGCGACGGATCGGCGAATGCGTCCAAGGGAGCCGATCAAGCAGCGGGGAAATCGACAGCCGCACTGGGGGCGAACACCACGACGGCGCGGTTGAAGGGGCTGCTCGAAGCGACGACGGCGGCGGTTCCGGCGTGGAACGTCCAAGAGAAGCCGCAGCCGCCGATGGACACTTACGTCATTGCGGTCGAAGCGGCGGTTCATCCCGAATGGCGAGCGACCGCTGAAGCGATCTTGTTCCGGCTCATCGAACACGGTCAGCGGACGCAGTCGCAGCGGCTGCGCGATCATTTTCGGGTGGCTTGGTTGGAGACGTTGCGGCTGCGGTCGTTCGATGTCTTGCCGACTGTGAAGACCGAAGGAAAAGCGGCTGGTCCCGGCGAAGTCGCGGCGCATTGGCTGAAGATGCGGCCGAAGATGTGGGACGTGATCGGCTTTGAATCGGCGACGGAGCGTGCGACCGGTGCGTTGCCGCCGACGTGGTTTGCTCACGAGGGATATTTGTCGCACGTCTCGAACGGACGCGAATCGGATTTGGTGTTCGGCATGCCGTTATCGGGTACGTTCGAGTTGACGTTGGAATGTCGCGAGGGAGGTTGGTCGGAAGGGCGCATCGGATACGGCGGCGCGGGGTTTCAGATTTATGCGTATCAGGACGCGGCGCATCTCACCGGCAAAGGAAATTCCGGCTACGAGGGGAGTCCAAAGCTGACGAACCTGCTCAACAAAGAGCCGTGGAACCGGTACACGATCCGCGTGGACGGGAACTCGGTGAAGTACTTCGCGAACGGGCAGCCGGTCTTCGAGGATCAGCCGGGAACAGCGGCTCCGTGGCTCACGTTCGGCAGCATGTCGGGGTTCACGCCGTCGTACCGCAACCTGCGAATCAGCGGCTCGCCGACGATCCCGCGCGAGGTCGCGTTGCTCGGTGACGAGCGGCTGCGCGGTTGGCTCGCGACGTACTTTGACGAATCGAAACCGGACGCGTTGAGGACTCGAAAATACCTCTCGGTGAAGGTCACTCAGAACGGCCAGCAGTACAACCAGATCGTTGAAGACGACGGCACGATGGAAGGGGAACCGGTCCAGATCGGCCAAGGCGCGACCGACTGGATGTTCGCCGACGGCGAGTTGCGATCGGCTCGCCGCAGCGATTTCTTCGGCGGCGAGTCACCGTCGTGGCTGACGTATCAGCGTCCGCTGCGCGACCGCGAAACGGTGCGCTTCGAGTTCTGGCATCAGCCGGGAGCGACGACCGCGTGCCCGACGTTCGGTGAGACGGTGTTTGCGCTGGGTAGCCACGCCTCGCCAGAGCGTGGGCGAGCGACGAAGAAGGACGATCGAGCGACGAACCCACCCACGCTCTGGCGAGGCGTGGCTACGACGGCGGTGGCGAACGCGGAACTCAGAACCGGTTGGAACTCCGTCGCGATGTCGTTGAACGGTGGGCTGTTTGCGATCGAACTCAATGGCAACGAAATCGTCTCCGAAAAGATCGAGCCGACGAATTCACGGCGGATCGGGTTCTTCCACGATGCGGCGACGACCGATCTGCGAGTTCGCAATGTCGTGTTGTCCGGCGATTGGCCGCAGGAATTCGACGCGGCCACGCGAGCGGCGATCGAGTCACCGGAGCCGAATGACAAACTGGCGAACTCGCGGTTTCTGACGCTCGCGTTGAGCGAAGAACGCATCTCGGACAATGCGTTTGAGGTCGCGCGGCAAGCGGTCAAGCTCGATACGGCGGAGCGGTACAAGTTCCTGCATCGCTGGGTCATGCCGAATGAGTCGCACGATCTGTTGCGAACGACAGGCGCGTTCACACCGACGCATCCCGCGCCGCCGTTGCTCAACGAGAACCCGATCGACGTTGCGATGGCGGAAGCTCGGCAAGCGGTCGATCAGCGACTGGTGCAGACGGGTGGGAATTTTGTTTGCCCGGCGATCTTGCTGGTGCTCGCGGCGGCGGAGTTGGATCGGCTCGATGAACTCAAGCAAGAAGTCCTCAAACATTCGCCGACCAGTTCGCCGGAGATGGCTCGCGGCCGTGCGGCGCTGCTGGGCATCATCGCGCTGCTGCAAGATCGGCCCGACGAAGCGCTGGCCAACGTGTGGGAATGCCACAATCTGGTCACCGAGCAAGAGGGTCCGCAGTACGCTCGCTGGGGGGACGTCGCGCTGGCGAGCTTGGCGATTCAGCATCCGACAACGCGCGAGGCTGCGTATCAATTGCTCGATCGCATCAAGTCCAAGCAACTGCAAGCGAGTAAACCAGGAAAGCCGGAGTTCGCTCGCTTCGTGCGGCAGCTACACGGGCAGGTGCATTACTTGATGCACGGCGGGGCTTCCGAAGAGTTCGGCACGCAGCCGAAGACGAAGCAGTGGCGGACGGTGTCGCAGACGAGCGCTCAAACGCGCGGCAGCGGTTACCCGATTGCGTCGTTCGATGTCATCGCCGGTGAAATGGCGGAGCGTGGCGGGCATGACTTCGACGGTGCGTATTTTCAATCTCCGCTGCGCGGCAACTACGAAGTTCGCTGCCGTCTGTCGGACCTCGACTACCGCGAGTCGATGCTGATGGCGGCGGGCGTCGCGAACACGCTGGTTTACTCGCACACGCAAACGTCCGTCGTTCACGCGCGAACGCCGATCGCTTTCGTGCCGACTCCCGCGCCGATTGCTCCGCGAGTTCTGTCTTGGCATGACTACAAGATCGTCGTGAAGGACGGCCGCTACACGAGCTTCGTCAACGGCCAAAAGCTCTACGAAACGGACTTGCCGGAACAGCCCGATCCCTGGCTGGCCGTGGTCGGATTGGCGGGGCACTCGTCGCGATCCGTGCGCGATCTCGTCATCACCGGCAAGCCGGAGATTCCCGATGAACTCGACTTGCTTGCGCCGACCGGGCTCAAAGGTTGGATGACCGATTACTACGGCATCGGCCTGGGACAATCGCCGTTCGCGTGGGAGCTGGATGAAGTGGTGCTGACCTCGCCGCAGACGCTTGATGCGAATCCCAGCCGCGATCGGCGGAAGGTCGAGAACATCATCCGCTATCACCGCCCGATGCTCGAAGACGGGGAGGTTTCGTACGAATTTTATTACGACCCGGAAGTGAAACTCGCCGCTCCGGCCAGCGACCGCTTGTCGTATCTCGGAGCGAACGCTCCGAAGCGGACGATGAAGGGGAAGACGCTCGTGCATCCGGCGCTCGATCGCATGGTCTGCCTGCTGGAACCGGACGGCGTGAAGATCCACTGGCTCACCGACGGCCGCTGGGACCGCACGGGCCTGACGGCGGACAACGTCGATCCGCCCACACTAACCCGACGCGCGAGCGAGGGCGAACGCTCCACAAAACCCGCGAATGGCAGCCCGGCTGATCCCGTTCCTGAAGAAGGGAGTCGTTCGGAGCGCTCGCCCTCGCTTGCGCGTCGGGTTAGTGAGGTGAAGCCGCTGCCGCTCAAGCCGCGCGATTGGAACTCGATCAAGTTCCGCACGAAGGGAGACACGCTGACGATCGAACTCAACGGCGACATCGTCTTCACTCGCGACATCGAGCCGACCAACCTGCGGCACTTCGGTCTGTTCCACTACGCCAACGAATCGAACGTCCGAGTTCGCAACGTCCGCTACCGAGGCGACTGGCCGAAGACACTCCCCAGCATTGAGCAACAAGATCTCGCCGTCGGCCCGCAGAAGTTCGCGGCGATTCCCGATGCCGAGTTGCCCGACTCGATGAGTTGGGACTTCACGAAGTCCCGGTTCGATCCGAAGGAATTCAACTTCTTCTGGGATGCCAATGTCGCCGCCAAGCATCTGCTGCCGACCGATGCCGGTTTGCAATTTCAGCTCCGCACCGGAGAGACGAAACCACAGGTCGCCGGCATCCATCCGCAACTGCGCATCAGCGGAGACTTCATCGCCACCGTCGAATACTCCGGGTTGAAAACGATCTTGGCCAAAGAGTTCTGGGGATCGGGACTGAGTTTCAAAGTGCAACTCGACGGTTCCTACGAAACCGGCTTCGAGAATCGACGCTGGGGCGGATCGGGCGCGAAAGTGACGGCCGCGATGTGGATGATGATCTCGCCGCACAAGCAGTACCTCTACTCCGCCGAGCAACTGACCGACTTCCCCGAATCCGCCCGCCTCCGCCTGCAACGCCGAGGCCCCGTCCTGTACTACTTCATCGCCGATGCTGGCTCCGACGATTTTCGGTTGGTGACCCATCGCCCCGTCGGCACCAGCGACCTCCTAAAACTCAACATCCAAGCCGACGCCAGCGATGCCGCCGCAGGTGCGGAGTTCGTCATCAAAAACCTGTCGATTCGGGCGGCGAAGATCAC
>CAMDDX010000145.1 GCA_945893075.1 Planctomyces sp. SH-PL62
TGTGAACCTCAAGAAATACCAATCACACCCGCGCGGTCCCAAGAAGCCGAAGCCCCAACGCCGCTACTCAGGGAACGGAAAGCATGTCGCCACAGCGAGGATCCTCTGTCGATGACAACAACAAAACAACACATTCACTGGGCTGGCCCGAAGGGTCACAACTCGAAAGCCCAGGGCAACGCCCTGGGTTTTCGATCTCGAAAATGCCAAAGCCCTGAAAGGGCGCAACAAACAATCGAAAAGAGTGCCGCCCTTTCAGGGCTTGAGCGGCCGCGACTTCGCTGACCCAGGGCGTTGCCCTGGGCTTTCGAGTGATGACCCTTCGGGCCAAAGCGCAAGCACCAATCGGTGCTCCAATAACAGCGTGCCGTTTAGAAGAATCCACCACCTCCGCCAGCACCTCGCGGAAACCGCAGGGCCGCGTTCTCGGCGGGAGCGGCGAGGCTGTCGAGGAATTGGAGCAGATCGCGGCGTTCGTCAGGCTTGAGGGCGCGGAACGCTTCGGCCGCGCGTTGACCTTCGCCGCCGTGCCATTGGACCGCTTGTTCGAGCGTCGCCGCGCGGCCATCGTGCAAATACGGACCGGAACTGGCCACGCCCCACAGCGGTGGCGTGCGCCATTCCTGATGGATGTTCGTGGTGATGTTCTTGACCAGCTCGATGACCGGGCCGTAGTAGCCGACACCGCTGGGGATGGTTTGTTCGTTGAGTTCCGGGACGGCTGGCAGCGGATCGGACAAGTTCGGTCCCATGTCGTGCAGCAACAGATCGCTGTACAGCCCCGCGACCGATCCAACATCGGGGGCATGGCAGATCGCACAACCCGCCTTCGCGAACAACGCTTGCCCGCGCTGGATCGACTTGGCTTGATCCAGCGTGGCGGCGCGAGCGCTCTTCGGAGCCGACAAGCCGGCGACATAAGCCGTCAACGCATTGCACTGGTCTTGATTGAGATCCTCTGTCGGCGCGCGCGGTCCCGACCCAAAGTTGAGCGCTCTTCCTTCCGACAACAACACTCGCTGTGATTGCGGGTGTCCCGGCACCGTCAGTCCCAACTCCAACGAGCAGGCGGTCATCACGAATTCCTGGAGCGTGGCGACTTGACCGCGCCAGCCAAAGCGGCCGATGGCACCGCTCGCGTTCTGAGGCACTCGGCCGGTGATCAGCGGCGCGTGTTGTTTCTTCTGCCGTTCCGCTTGCTCGACGATCGCGGCGTCGGGGATCGAGTCGATCAGACCGGCTCCGAAGAGCGACGTCGTGTTGCGTTCGGTCACTCGTACCGGCAAGCCTTCCGTGCGGAACGTGCCGGCTGCCGAATCGAGCGGACTGTGCCGAGTCGTCGTGGCCAGGACATTCGAGAATGACTGGTTCGACGGCTGCTGAACGTTCTGATCCACGAGCGCCTTCGGCAAACGTTTCTTCATCCAATCTTGATAGCCGGGATCACTTTTGCCGTCGTTCCATTCGTGCCGATGCAACAAGACGGTTGTGGTGGCCGCGAACTCGGGATGCACTTGCTGGCGTTTTTTAGTCTCACGTTCGCCGGCCTTGGCGGTTCGCAGCGGCACGCCGCTGCCGCCGACCAAGTGCAGCAAGCGCACGTTCTTGTCCCCGTTCCCCGCTCCGCCGATGCCGCCGAGTTGATGGCATGCGACGCACGAGACGTCGTTGTACATCGGCCCCAAGCCATCCCCCTTGGCGGCGAGCACCGAGTGGGGTTTGCTCCAGTCGCGCACGAACAATTCGCGGCCGGTCTTCTCTTGCTCCACCCGCTTGTCGAGCGTGGCGGTGGCGTTCTGAGGTTCCTTCTGCAGCGGTGGTTGAAAAAAGCCCTGCCACGCGAACGCGGCGTCGCTCCACAATCCGCACAACCACAGACCAAGGCCGACAACACTTCGCCGAGAAAGCGACATGGCGAAACTCCATGAGCGGGACCGCATGAGAATTGGAAACGCGACGGCAGTCTATCGCCGGTCCTTCGACGACCGCAAACCGATTCTGAACCGTCCTCCCGTGAAAGTCGCGGGGGTGGCCGATACTCTGGCAGCGCGTGAACAACTCCCGTCGTGCTCCGTTCTGGAGACTCTCCGATGATTCGAAGACTTGGCGTCAGCGTCTGTTTACTTGGTTTGGTCTTGGTCCTGGCGAGCGTGGCTCAGGACTCGAAAGCTCCCACGAAACTCACCGAACCGAAGGCCGAGGCCGCGACGGTCTCGCCCATTGACGCGGCGGTGGAGGCGGAACTCGCGGATCGTCAGCGACAAGATCAAGCCGTCCAATGGTTGCGAAAAGTCAGCGAAGTCCAATTCATCGACGCACCGCTCAATGATGTTGTGACCTTCCTGGTGGATACTCACAACGTACGCATCCGACTCGACGCAGCGGCGTTGGACGCGAAGCCCAACTTGGGTGACGCCCGAATCACGATCTTGGTTTCGGGGCAGCCACTGTCGCATGTTCTGAGTCGTGTGACGCAATCGCCGCCTGAGTTGGAGTTGGTTTGGACGGTGCATCGGGGCGATCTCGTCATCACGACCGCCGAACAACAAAAGCGAATGCTGGAAACGCGGGTGTATCGCGTCGGGCGGTTGCAGCAGTTGTTCGCCACGCGAACGGTCGTTCCTAAACAGCCTGCGGAGAGGCCGGCTCGCGGCGGGCCAGTCGTCACGCCCTCAGACGCGATCGTCACGCTGTTGGAAGAAGAGATCGACGCACCGTGGAGGAATCGTGATGGCGAAGGGGGCACGATCTCGCGACTGGGAGATCAATTGGTGATCCGTCAGACGTTCCATGCTCAAGAGCAAATCGCTCGGTTGCTGCGGGCCGTCGAAACCGCACTCGCTCGCCCGCCCGGTTCGCCATCGCTGCTGGTGATGTCGTCCGAAGAGGCCCAGCGTTGGCAGCGCGTGCAAAAGGCTCTGCGTCGCGAGTTGGATTTGAAGTTGATTGAAACCCCGTTGGACGATGTTGCCAAGATGCTCGCGGAACAAACGGAGACGGAGGTCTTCGTCGATCACGTGGCCTTGAAGGCGGGAAAGATTGCTGATGATCTGACGCTGAATCTCCCCGACGGACGCTACGTTGCGAGCGACGCATTGCAGCAGTCATTGGGGCGGCATCACCTGGTCGCCGTCATCGACGACGGAGCGATCCGCATCACCACGGCGCAGGCTGCGGGAGAAGTTCGGCAGACGGTCGTTTACGACGTCGCCGATCTACTTCGCTCCGAGGACGACGTGCAACCTCTGCTAAACACCGTGATCGACAGCACGAACGGTCCGTGGCAATCTCAGGACGGTACCGGCGGCACGCTGACCGATTTCCCCGGCAGGCTGTTCGTGATTCGACACACCGATGCGATCCACACTCAGATCGCGCTGCTGCTGCACGAACTGCGGCAAGCCAAGAAGGACGCTCCGAAGGACGCCGCGCGGCCATTGCTCAACGACTTCGAGACGCGGTTTTACAAAGCCAAGACTAAGGACGAAGCCGACGCGCTCGAGCGGCTGATTCTTTCCTTCGTCGCCCCGACCACCTGGGATGTCAGTGGCGGCAAAGGACTGCTCCGCGTCGCCGAAGATCGGATCATCATTCAACAGACCAAAACCGTTCACAACGAGATCGATCAATTCCTCCGCGAGTACCAGCAAGCCAAACCGATCGGGTCGGCGAAATGAATTTCGTCGTAGCCGCGCTTCGCCAGAACGCGGGTTCCGTAGCCGAAGTCGTGAGACTTCGGTCCGAACTCTCACGAGTTCGGCTACATCAGGACGCCATCACGGTCCCGTTCCTTGGCCACCACCAGGAATCTCCCAATGAATCTGCCACGACGTGTCCTGCTGTTTGCCCTGCTGCCCGTGCTCATGGCTGGCGCGGAGGAACCGCCCCGCAAGGATTCCTCCGTCAAAGGAACGGCAACGACGAACGACAGCTTCGTCGAATTACCCGACGACGAGTTGTTGCGCGAGCGACAGCAAGCACGGCAAGACGCCGAGGTGACGTTCCAAAAACTACGAGTTCGACAAAAAATCAAATTCGTCGATGTGCCGTTGGACGAGGCGATGCAGCAGTTCGCGAAACTCAGCCAGGTCCGGTTTCACATCGACGTCGGAGCGCTCACCCAGGAAGGAATCGCTGCCGACTCGCCGATCACGAAAGCGAACCTTAAGCCGCAGCGTCTGAGCGATTTGCTGGACCAAGTGTTGCAGCCGTTGCAGTTGGGATGGCACATCGAAGGCAATTCCGTCCGCGTGACGACAGCCACCAAACTGTTAGAGATCCTCGAAACGCGAGCTTACGCCGTTGGCCCACTGCTGCGGTTGGCGGTCGAACGTGACGCTTTGTTGCCGGACCCGCTTCAGGCTCGCGTCCGGACTGGTTCGCCGCGCGAGGACATGGCCGCGACCGGCCAGTCCTTGGAGCGTGCCTTAGCGGAGGCGACCTCCGGCCCGTGGTTAATCAACGGCGGCCAAGGTGCGCCAAGCCCGCGCGTCATCGGCGAGCGAATGGTCGTGCATCAAAACTTACGAAACCACCGCGAGATCGCTGCCTTGTTGCGAACTCTGGAACTTGCGCTCGCACGTCCGCTCGGCGCGTCCATTCTGCCGGCCACGGAGTCTGACGAAGAAGTCGCTGAGATGACGAAGCTCCAACGACTCTTGAACACCGAAATCGAAGTGAACTTCGTGGAGCTTCCGCTCAATGACGTCGCGGCGTTTCTGAGCGAACTCCTCAACGAAGAAGTCGTTCTCGACACCGAGTCCCTGACAGAAGAGGGCTTCGCTACGGATATCCCGATGACCGCTCGCGGCCGCTGGCCGGCACGCACCGCTCTGCGACGACTTCTGGATCCGATGCTGAGTTTTGAACTGCGGCAAGGGACGATCGTCATCACGACGCAGGCCAAACAAAAAGAGCGTTTGCATTCTGTTGTTTATGATTTAGCCGATCTTTTGCAGGCCGGACTCTCCATCAATGAATTGATCCGCGTCCTCGAAGAATCGACGTCTGGACGTTTTCTCAATCGCGATGGAGAAGGGGGAGTGATCACCGAGTTCCCCGGCGGGCTGCTCGTCATTCGACAAACCGCTGATGTCCAAACCGAAGTCGCCATGCTGCTGCACGATCTGCGACAGGCGCGGCGCGAAGACAAGACGCCGCCGCAAGCGAACCCATCGAAGCTGGAAACTCGGTTCCACCGAGCGAAATCAAAAGCGGAAGCGGAAGCTCTGGAAAGCTTGCTGATGACGTTCGTGGCTCCCACCACTTGGGACTCCAGCGGCGGACGCGGAGTGCTCCGCACCGCCGAAGATCGACTGATCATCCGGCAGACGAAAGCGGTCCACGATCAGATCGACCGCTTCTTGAACGAGTACCAACAAGCCAAGCCGATCGGGGCGACCAAGTAGTTCGGACGCCTATGTCCGAACACCCCGGACGTAGGCGTCCGGGCTACGTCAGCTTCGACCGAAAGTAATCGGCTCCAGCCTTGAGCGCATCGGCCAACTTCGACGGATCTTTGCCGCCAGCCTCGGCCATGTCGGGACGACCGCCGCCACCACCGCCAACGATCTTCGCCGCCGCTTTGACGCAGTCGCCGGAGTGCAGGCCCTTCGCAATCAAATCTTTGCTGACGGCGGCGCTGAGACTCACTTTTCCGTCGATCACCGCGCCGATCAGGATCGCGGCCGGAGCGGCTTTGTCGCGGATCAAGTCGATCATCTCGCGGATCGAATCGCGTGTCGCGTTCTCGGCGAGATGCGTCACGATGCGCACGCCGTTAATCGACTCGGCTTGCGCGATCCAATCGTCGATCGCGCCGGCGGCCGCCTTGCTATTGAGCTTCGAAAGTTCACGCTTCACATCGCGGAGTTCGTCTTGCAGCGCACTGAGTCGCTTCGGCAATTCATCGGCCGGTGCTTTCAACTGCGCGCAGAGTTCTTTGACGAGCGATTCCAAGTGCCGAGTCTTTTCCAAGGCCTTCGGCCCCGTGACGGCCGAGATGCGGCGCACCCCTTTCGCGACCGGTTCCTCGGCGACGAGCTTGCAGAAGCCGACCTGTCCGCTGTTCGAGAGGTGCGTGCCGCCGCAGAGTTCGATGCTCCAATCGCCCATGCGGACCACGCGGACGTGGTCGGGATACTTCTCGCCGAACAGCGCCATCGCTCCGAGTTCCCGCGCTTCAGCGATCGGCATCAGCTTCGTCGTGACCGCCGACCCATCGGCGATGCGGGCGTTGATTTCGGTTTCGATGGTTTGCAGTTCTTCATCGCTGACCGGCTTGTTGTGTGTGAAGTCGAAGCGGAACACGTCGCGGTCCACCTTCGATCCCCGTTGCGTCGCCTGTCCGCCGAGCGTTTGCCGCAACGCGTGATGCAGGATGTGCGTGGCCGAGTGTGCTCGGCGGATGCCGGCGCGGCGTTCGGCATCGACGGTCGCGGTCACGGTTTGCCCGACGGTGAGTTTTCCCTTCTTGAGCCGTCCAATGTGCAGCCACAAGTCGCCGTCTTTCTGTGTGTCGAGCACCTCGAATTCCACGCCGTCCGCCGTCAGCGTTCCGGTGTCGCCGACCTGCCCGCCCGACTCACCATAGAGAGGCGTCTTGTCGAGCGCGATCCCGATCGGAAGTTCGTGGCCTACCGAATCAAACTCGGAAACTAGTTCACTATTGGCGATGATCCCGACGATCTTGCTGTCGGCCTGCGTCGCTTCGTAGCCGAGGAACGTTGTCCCTCCTTGCTTGCGCAGCGAGTCCATCGGCCCGGCGGCCATGACTGAGTTTGCAAATGCACCGCTGCCGCTTTTGCCTTCGTGTTCTTTGACGCACGCCGTGAACGCCGTCTTGTCGACTTTCAAGCCGGCTTGAGTGGCGAGCGATTCGGTCAGTTCGATCAAGAAGCCGTCGGTCTGATGCAGGTCGAACGCGGCGGCTCCGGACAACACGCCGCCGCTCGACTTGGCCTGCTCAGCGAGCTTCTGAAACTTCGGCATCCCGCGATCGACGATCGTCAAGAACTGCTGCTCTTCTTCGCGGATGACGTTCGCGACCGACTCGACGGTCTGAGTGATCTCCGGGTACGCGGCCTTCATTCCCGCGACGATGGCCGGCACCAGCGTGTGCAAGAACGGGTCGCGCTTGCCGAGCAGATAGCCTTCGAGAGCCGCTCGCCGCAGCAGCAGGCGGACGATGTAGTTTTCTTTGTCGCTGCCGGGCAACGCCCCTTCGTGAATCGCGAAGGTGCAGGCGCGGACATGATCGGCGATGCGACGGCAGGCTCGGCCGTGCGGCGCGGCGTAGTCGTACTTCAGGCCGACCGCATTGCCGGCCGCGATGCACATCGGCTTGAGAATGTCGATCTCGAAATTGCTCAAGACTCCCTGCAATGTGGAAGCCGTCCGTTCGAGGCCCATGCCGGTGTCGATGTTCTTCTTCGGCAGCGGCTGGAGATTGTTCGGCGGTGCTCCGACACGATTGAACTGCGTGAAGACGAGGTTCCAAATCTCGACCGTCTTCTCCGAACCGGGGGGCAGGTAATAGATCTCGCTGCACGGCCCGCACACGCCATCCGGTCCCTGCGAGGGAGCCGACGCCGGCCAGAAGTTTTCGCTCTCATCGCAGCGCGTGATCCGCGATGCGGGGACTTTGACTTCGTCGCGCCAGATGCCGAACGCCTCGTCGTCATCGAGGTAGACTGTGATGCTCAGCCGTTCGGGATCGAGCCCCAGCCACTTCTTCGTCGTCAAGAATTCCCACGCCCAATGGATCGCTTCTTTCTTGAAGTAATCGCCGAACGAGAAATTACCCAGCATCTCAAAGAACGTGTGGTGATACGCGGTGACGCCGACGTTGGAGATGTCGCCGGTTCGCAAGCACATCTGGCAGGTCGTCGCGCGAGTGAACTCAATCGGCCCGATGCCGAGGAACTGATTCTTGAACTGATTCATCCCGGCGGGCGTGAAGAGGACGGTCTTGTCGTCTCTGGGAATCAGCACATCGCTGGAGCGTCGCACGCAGCCTTTGGTCTCGAAAAAGGCCAGATACTTCTCGCGGAGTTCATCAGTTTTCATGAGCCATCACATCGGGTTTGAGGTCAGAGTGAAACGGGGCGGAAGAGTAGAGAAACGGTGAGCGAGAGGGAATCCGACGAGTGCGGAGCGGTGATGGCGACTGTGCGATGATGGCTACGTTGATCACAGCTCGCGCCGAATCGCTTCTTCTCGGTAAAGCACAAAGCCGGCTTGCAAGTAGTTGGGCACTGCGGCCGGATGATCGAGACTGCATGTGTGCAACCAAAAGCGTCGCGGCTGATAGCTCCAAGCTTGGTCGATGGTCCATTGCAGAAACCACTTGCCCAAGCCCTGGCCGATGAATTCCCGCGTCAGACCAAACTGCACCAACTCGATCTCGCCGGGTTGGCGACGATCGAGTTCCGCGAATCCGGCGGGGACTCCATCGACGTGCAACACATGCCATTCATTGAGTGGATTCTGAATGACGGCGGCCAGTTGCTCGTCGGAAAGTTTTCGGCGACTGAGCCAGTAATAGTCTCGACCGATTGCGTTGTAGAGACGCCGATAGTCGCTCACCGACGGAGACGGGAAATGAACAACACTCAGTTCTGCGCTCGGAGCCAGTACGGTGCGATGCGATGGGCTGAGCATCTCCAAGTAGAACACAGTGACATCGACCATCTCCATCGGTTGGTTCCTGCGGCCGTTTCAAACCGTAGCCCGACTCTCCGAGTCGGGAGACTTACCGCTGCGGTCCCGACTCGGAGAGTCGGGCTACGAAGGGCTACGCCATCTCCCAACTGTGGCCGTCCCAGGCGATAACTTGTTCGAGTAGCTTGGCCACGCTGTCCGAGTAGGTCTGAAACAGGTACTCCCCTTTATCGGCCGAGGCGTGACGCGGGTCGCCGATGTGGCCGGGGACCGTGCGATCCTTCGTCGTCCAGCCGCGATAGGCCGGCTCGAACGCGAAACCGGAATCGACCTTCTCAATCTGCGTGTGCGGCTTCACCAAATGTGGTGCGAGCCGCAGGACCATTGACGTTTCAAACTCGCAGGCGTGTCCCACTTGAGTCTGCACCAGGTCCGATCGCCCAGCGTTGGGTTGTGGCCCATCCCAATAGCTAGAGAACAACAACAGCAAGTCGTGACGCTCGCGATGCCGCTGGCGCAACTCGAAGACCGCTTGCTTGCCTGGCGTGATGTTGCCGCCGTGTCCGTTGAGAAACAGGATCCGACGGAAGCCGTGAGTGAGCAGGTTCTCGGCCAGATCGTTCAGCAGATCGAGATAGACGCGCGGGCTGGCCGACATCGTCCCTTGGAAATCCATGTGATGATGCGAGTTCCCCAACCACATGACCGGCGTGATGAGGACTCGGTCGCGCATCGCGTCACCGACGCGCCGCACGACCTCGCCGAGCAACATGCTGTCCGTGAACACGGGCAGATGATGCCCGTGCTGTTCGAGCGCCGCGACCGGGACGATGACCGGCAGATCGCGCGACAACTTTCCGACTTCGGGCCAAGTGAGTTCTTGCAGGAGCATCGTTGTGCCTTTCATGGATGAAAACAGAGAACACTCATCGGCGCTGATCTTCGCTGATTCTGATTAGCGCCGATGAGCGAGGATTAGTGTTCCAATTGACTTCGACAAACTTATTTTTGCAGGACCAATTCGAAGTGCAGCTTCTGAGGTTTCGCAGCCTCGCGGATTTTTTCGTCAGCCGCTTCGACCTTCTTCGTCAGTTCGGCCAACTGGTCCTTTAATTCCGGTGCCGCACCCGCTGCGTGTGCTCGCTGAGACAGACCTCGCCACTGACCGACGAGTCCTTCCTTATTGGCAACGGCGGTTAGGATCGCTCGGCTCTGCACCACGATCGGATTCACCGCCGCTGCATTCGCCGGGCGGGCATAAACGAGCGGCGTCAGATTGACACCCTGAGCCAAAGCCTTTTCCGTCACCGTCGTGGAGAGCGGCACATCGTTGATCTTGATCGAGTACATCCCGGATGAAAGCGGTGCTTGCACCTGGAGCAGGTACTGGCTCATTTGCTCGATGGTCGGAAACAGCGGCAAGACCATCGCGGCTTCGTCAGGAACTGGGAACGGCAGGCAGTCGTCGAGTCGGTCGAAGCTCAGCTTGTTTCCGTCTTCCTTGAAGTTGTCCACCAGGCAGCCTTTCGTCTCGAACTTGCCTGTCTTCGAGAGCGTCGCGCTGCTGACAAACGGATCGGCTCCGAGTTCTTTCAACAACGCGGCGGCCATCGTCAACTGGCCCGGCGCGCCGGGATGGACCGGATCGCCTTGCATCGAGACCGGCTTCGGTTCGGCCTTGTCCTGTGCCGCCAAGAAGGCTCGCAGTTCCTCAACGCCGGCCAACTGATTGTCCTGAGCCAACGAGCGGAAGGTCGGTAACGAATTCGCCAAGACCTCGCGCGGCTTGTTGTGGCCCCAGACGTCGATCAGCAAATGGAATTGATCCGCGAACGGCAACTGTTCTTTCTGGCTGAACTCTTTGAGCGTCACGGCGTACTCATGCAGCCGCTTGTTCCCGGAAATGTTCGCCATCGTGTTGCCGTTGTTGACCGGGCTGGCGGTGAGCATCACTGGCCGAGCCTTACTCGCACGAATGCGGTCCACCATCTTGGCCATGTTGGCGATGTATTGCTCCGGCGTGTTGCCCCCTTGATCGTTCATCCCCAGTTCAACGGACACGACGGTCGGCTTCCAAGCGTCGATGTCGTAATCAAACCGAGCCAGCGTGCTCGTGATCGTGTGCCCGCCGACCCCCGAATTGCGGAACGCGAACTTGAGCTTGGGATACCGGGCAAAACAAAACGCCTCGAAGTAGTTCGAGTGCAGATGCTGAGCGGTAATGCTGTCGCCGGCCATGACCCAGATGTCACCCTCCTTGAGCGGGAACTCAGCCGCTGAAGACGTTGTCATCGCAAACAGAACAACAAACGTCAGAGTCATGAATCGGAAGCAGTACATGGACGATTCTCCTGGAGGACACCTTGCCGAGATCAACCACATCAGTCACCGACAGACGTGCGGGGCGAGGAGTGTCGAAAGCCTCTCGGCACCGGTCAACGGTCGCTCTCTTCCCCGCCAGTCGCGCGACTGCTGTAATCCCCCTCGACGATCCGATCTTGGAAGGAGCCTCCCGATGCCGAAGCCCTGGCGGTTTGCCCCGCATGATGCCGCCGCCGTGCGCGAGTTGTCTCAGCGATTGCGAGTCCCCGCGCTGGTCGCGCAAGTCTTGGTTGCACGCGGGCACACCAGTAGTTCGGCGGCCGAAACGTTCTTGCAATCGAGCATGATGGCTCTGCACGAACCGGACTTGATGCCGCATCTCTCTGAGGCCGCGGACCGAGTCGTCTCGGCGGTGAAGTCGGGACGACGCATCACCATCTATGGCGACTACGACGTCGATGGCGTAACGGCAACGAGCATCTTGTGGCATTGCTTGAAGCTCGCGAATGCGACCGTCGATTACTACATCCCGCATCGCATGGAAGAGGGCTACGGCCTGAACTGCGATGCGATGCGGCAGCTTCATGAGGAAGACCCCCATCGGCTGGTCGTCACCGTCGATTGCGGGATCTCCAGCGTCGTTGAGGCGGCGCTCGCGAAAGAACTCGGCCTCGAACTGATCATCACCGACCACCACGAGATGGCGGCCGAGTTGCCACCGGCCGCGTGTCTCGTGCATCCGCGGTTGCCGGGTTCGGCATATCCGTTCGGCTATCTCTGCGGAGCGGGTGTCGCGTTCAAACTAGCGTGGGGCATCTGTCAGCGGTTGGGAGACGGCAAGCGCGCGTCGCCGGCGATGCGTGAGTTCTTGATGAGCGCGGCCGGTCTCGCGGCGATTGGCACTGTGGCCGATTGCGTGCCGCTGGTCGATGAGAATCGCGTGCTCGTGAAATACGGACTGAGCAGTCTCGTCGAGCGCTGCAGCTTGGGCATGAAAGCGTTGCTGCAAGTCAGTGGCTTGGGAGACAAGAAAGAACTTGGCGCGGATGACATCGGCTTCACGCTCGGCCCGCGCATCAACGCGGTTGGGCGATTGGGGCAGGCGCGGCTCGCCGTCGAACTGTTGACGACCGACAACCCCGAACGAGCGCTCGCGCTGGCGAAGTATCTCGATGAACTCAATCAGCAACGACAGACGGTCGAGCGAAAAATCTTGAAGCAAGCGAAGGAGATGGTCGCCGAGAACCCTGCGTGGCTCGACAGCCCCGCGCTGGTGTTGGCTCACGAGGAATGGCATGCGGGGGTGATCGGCATTGTCGCCAGCCGGGTCGCCGAACAGTTCGAGAAGCCGGCCATCTTGATCTCACTGTCTCGGCAAGACCACGTCGGCCAGGGATCGGGGCGGACGTTCGCTCGTTTCGATCTGCACGCCGGGTTGTCCGCGTGTGCTCATCACCTGAAATCGTTTGGTGGACATCAAGCCGCCGCCGGTTTGAAAATCGACGCCGACAAGATCGACGCCTTTCGAGCCGACTTCTGCGAACACTTCACGCGCACGCATGAGGTCCAAGCCAGCGACCGCGAAGTGTCGGTGGATGCCGAGGTGCGGCTGGCCGACCTGACTCGGCAAGCGGTGCAGATGCTGTCGAAGCTCGGCCCGTTCGGCCGAGAGAACCCGAAGCCGGTGTTTGTCGCCGCGCGCTGCGAACTGGCGGAACCGCCGCGCAAGATGGGCGAGGGAGAACGGCATCTCTCACTGCGACTGAAGCACTACGGCACCGTGATGCGCGCCGTCTGCTTCGGAGCCGGCGACTGGGCCGACCAGATCGCAGCCGTCGGCGGCCCGATCTCCGTCTGCTTCGCGCCGACGATCAACAGTTTCAACGGCTACGAGAATGTCGAACTGCGGCTCATCGACTGGCGCGCGGACGAGCCTTCGCCGTAGCCTGACTCTCCGAGTCGGGAGTTTTCTCGGACGATTCCCGACTCGGAGAGTCAGGCTACGGACTTCTCGGACAGCCTCTAACCGTGTAGACCTTGGATGACCGTCTCCAGAAACTCGCGCGCGCGACGAGCCAGTCCGTCGATCTCTTCGGGCCGAGTCGGACGGAGCTTCGGTGCGGAAATGTTTTCGCAGCACAGCGGCATCACCCGGCCCGTGAACGCGACGTTGTGCAACAAACGGTAATGGTCGATCTCGCCGAGACCGGGGCCGCAGTCTTGATCGACTGGGAACATCCGGTGGTCCTTGATGCAGAAGCTGCGGATCGACTCGGCACATGTCTTGATGTCGTCGAGCGGGTTCACTTTGCCGCGCGTGTAATCCATCACGTTGCCGGCGTCGTAGTTGACTTGAATGTTCGCGTCAGCAACTTCGCGAATGATCTCACCGGTCAGCTCGCCGGTTTCACCGTGTTGTTTGACGACGATCAACACACCGTGATCGCGAGCGATTGGGCCGAGTTGTTTGAATCGCTCGACCCACACTTTTCGATTCGGGCCTTGCGTGTGTCCGAACGTCAGCACCTGCGGAATGCCCGCCGCCTCCGCTTGCAGGATGCGAGCGGTGAGCACTTCGATCCCCTTCGGATGCTCCGGATAGATGCCGGAGAACATCATCAGTGGCTCAAGACCCAGATCACGACAGCGAGTTCCGAGTTCCTTGGCCTTTTGCGGCGGAGCCTCGGCCGGCATCACCGGGACACCTTTTGATTCGCCGTCCTCTTTGTGAGTGGTTCCCCATGCAACGTATTTGAACCCGGCCGACTTGAGCCCCGCGAGCGCCCGCTCCAGCGGATATTGGCTGTAAGGGAGCGTCATGCAGGCAATCTGAAACTTCGTCGGTGGACCCTGTGGTGACGGTGCCTGTTTCGCCGCGTCGGACTGAGCGTGAGCGACTCGGCAGAACGTCGCACCCAGCAATCCGGCAACACCAAGCTGAAGAACCGATCGCCGCGCCAGTCGATCGCGTTGAGTGCCAAGATGATTGACCACAATCTTCTCCTCATCCCCTTCGCGTCCTTCGCGACCTTCTGTTCAATCAGGATTCTTGTTTGGAACAGAAGGTCGCGAAGAGCGCGAAGGAAGACTTTGTGATTGACGATTCGCGTGACTCTCAAATGAACTTTGTTTGGCCGGGGATGGCCACCGGTGGGACGGGCAGTTCGACGTCCCAGTCGTAGCGCGGTGGCGTGAGATCCTCTTGAGAGTTCAAGGCCATCTCCCAGGTGACGGCCTGGCCGGTGTAGGCGGCCATGCGGCCCATGATGGCGATGAGCGTGCTGCGCGCCATGTACTCGCCGTTGTTGAGCGGTTGGCCGTTGCGGATGCTGGCGAAGAATTCGTCGTGCTCGGTCTGATACATCTGGTTTTCCGGGCCGTCGAAGATCCATTCGCTGGTCGTCTGGATGCGCATCCCTTTGCGGCGTTCGGCGAGCTGTGCTCGGCCCTTCGTTCCGAAGACCTGGGCGCTGATGTCGTTCTTGCAGCCGACTTGCTGGCGGCAATTGCTGAACAGCTTCGCTCCGCCGGCGAATTCGTAAGTCACGGAAAAATGGTCGTAGATGTGGCCGAACTCCGGCCCTGTCCGTTGCTGACGGCCGCCCATTGCCACGGCGGAAATCGGATGTGCGTCCTTCATCACCCAACTGCATACATCCAAGAAATGCACATGCTGCTCGACGTTGAAGTCGCCCGACAGCCAAGTGAAGTAGTACCAATTGCGCATCTGCCACAGCATGTCGGACCAGTCGGGCTGTCGCGGCTTGACCCAGATCGGACCGCGATAGTCGTTGGCGATCAGCGTCGTGATCTCACCGATCTCCCCCTCTTGCAGACGCCGCACCGTTTCGCGGAAACCGTTGTCATAGCGCAGGCACAGGCCGGAAACGACCGACAACTTCTTCTGCTTCGCCAGCTCGCAGGTCGCCAGGACCGAGCGAACTCCCGGCGCATCGACGGCGACCGGTTTCTCGGCGAAGACATGCCGCCCCGCTTCGACAGCCGCCTTGAGTTGCAGCGGCCGGAACTGCGGCGGCGTGCAGAGCAGCACGACATCGCAAGCGGCGATGACTTTCTTGTAGGCGTCGAAGCCGATGAATTGCCGCTCTTTGGGGACGTCGATCTTGGGGGCGATGGCTTCTTGTGTCTGAAGCGATGACAGACTCAGGTCGAGCCGGTCCTCGAACGCATCGGCCATCGCCCAGAGCTTGACGTTCTTGTCCGCCTTGAGCGCTTGTGCCGCCGCTCCGCTGCCGCGTCCGCCGCAGCCGATCAGGCCGACGCGCAGCGTGTCATTGGTCTGCGCCTGAGATGGCTCGCCGAGTTGGCTGACCAGCGCGGCGGCGACCGCTGTCGAGGTCGATGTCCGGAGGAATTCACGTCGAGTAGCGAATGTCATGACGGTTCTCCAAGAGCCATTGTGATCGTGTCAAGTTGTGAGTTCATTCGCGCTCCACTTAATTCGCGCGGCCAATGCAGATGGCCGCGCGAATTAAGTGGAGCGCGAATGAAGAACAGGCCTGAAGCGGAACCTCGTTATTTCTTGAGCGGGCGCAACTCAAAATTGCGAAAGTAGACCTCGTGTCCCTCGGATTGCAGCAGAATCTTTCCCGATGCGGGAACGGTCTCGAAGCAGTGATTGACGGTCGTGCCATTGATGATGACCGTGATGCGGTTCCCTTCGCAGAGACATTCGACTCGCGTCCATTCGTCGCGCGGGCTTTCGACGTCTTGCTTGCCGCGTGTGTCGAGCAGCTCTTTGAAGTCCGGGTCGTGCAGCGTCCACCAGAGCTGGCGGCCGGTGAAAGTGAGCACCTCGCCTCCCTTCTTCCAGCGCGGACGCTTGTCGGGGCCGAGGACGATTTCGCTTTTGAACGCGACCGGGATGACCTCATCTTTGTTCTTGCCGCGAATCGGAATCAAATCCCCCGCGCAGCCTTGAGCAAGTTGGCATTCGATGGAGGCCATCCAGGCTCCGTTCCCCGCGTTGCCGTCCGGGCCGGTCGCGTGCAGCAGGACTCCCGAATTGCGGACGTACTTGCCACCGTCGGTGCGCTGGCCCCACTTGTACTCGACGACCAAGTGGTAATCGCGGTACTCCCGCTCGGTGGCGAGATAGCCGGAGCCTTCACCCGAAACATGGATCACTCCGTCTTGAACGGTGAAGACGTTCTTTGAGTCGTTCCTTTGCCCGTCTTTAACCCAGGCGTACAAGCCGGAGAGATCTTTGCCGTTGCAGAGCTTCACGACTCCCTCGGTCGGGCTGATCGGCGGCAGCTTTTGATCCTCGGCCGCTGCGAATGCGACCATCAGGCCGAGTAAGACCGGAACAACACCGACGAGAGACCTGCTCATGGTCAACGCCTTTGACAAACGGCAACAGCGATTCTTCCCGTAGCCGCACTCGCCAGAGTGCGGGCCGCCCGCGTTCTGGCGAACGCGGCTACGGGAAAACCCTGCCGTTCGAGTTATTTCGCATTCACGTCATACGCCGTCAGTGACTCTTGGTCGCGCAAATACATCCGCCCGCCCGTCACGATGAGATGTGCCCAGGAGGGTCGGCCGTGGCCTTGAATCTTGAAGCGACCATGCTCGCGGTATCCTTCGGGAGTCGCTTCCGCCAAGAAGACTTCGTGGTTCTCACCCAGGATGTAGAGCATTCCGTCGGCGACGCAGATCGAACCTTTGCTGGCTCCGCGCGCCTGCCAGGCGATGCGGCCGGTCTTGAATTCCATACTCATCAGCGGGCCGTCGCCGGCTGAGTACATGTAGTCGCCGACCTTCACGATGCCGCCGTGGTGGCAACGCATCTTTTGCTCGAAGTAAACCTCGTCGGCGGTTTGAGTGCTGCCGGCCCCGGTGATTTTTGCTAAGCCACCCCCCTTGCCGTACCCGCTCGCCGCGAAGACCAAGTTGTCCTCGACGATCGGCGCGCAGCAGTTCGCTGTGCCGTTGGCCGGAGCGGCGTAACGCCACAGCGGCTTGCCTTCCGCCAGCGACACGCCGAACACGCTTTGATTGGAGAACTGCACGATCTGTTTCTCGCCGTTGATCTCGGCGAGGACCGGCGAGGAGTAATGGGCTCCCTCAGTGAATCCCTTGCTCTGCCAGACCAATTTGCCATCGAGCTTGCTCAGCGCGACGAGCGTCCCGCCCTTGCCGCCCGGCGTAACGATCACCAGATCGTCCGCGATCAACGGAGATTCGGAATAACCCCAGCCCGGAGTCCCACCACCAAAATCGGTTCGCAGATTGACGTACCAAATCGTCTTGCCGGTCGCGGCTTCGAGACACGCGAGATCACCGTTACCACCTTCGACATAGACCCGGTCGCCATCGACCGTCGGCGTGCCGCGCGGTCCGTCTCCCATGCCGTTGCGATAGCCACCAACCATCGCACGCAGTTCCGTCGCGGTCAGCACGCCGTCTCCGCTGATCTTGTTCGCGACGTAATAGCGCCGCAGTTCCTCAAGCGTCAGGCTTCCATCGCGGCCCGCTTCTTGCTTTGCCAGGAAGGTTTCAATCTCTTCCGCCGTGAGCTGATTGTCTCCCTTGTTCGTCGTGGAATCCGGGAGATCGATGCGACCGAATTGCCGATCGAGCGCGGTGCCTTGCGCTTCCTTTCGCGAAATCGTCCCGTCGCCATCATTGTCGAGCTCTTTCAGGTACGCCTCGGTTCGCTGCTCCGCCAACGCGACCGCATCGACGGTCTTGTCCGAGACGTCGATTCGGTCAAATGTGTCACGCAGCAGATTACCGGCCTCGGCGAAAGTCAGGTTGCCATCGCCGTCCTTGTCCAACGCTTTGAAGAGCGCGGTTGAGCGTCGTTCGGCAACCACGTCGACCGGGTCGCTCCCCGGCTTGTCGAATTTATTCCAGTCCCAGTTCAGGCGACTAAGTGCTTCCAATTCACTGATCACACCATCGCCGTCGCGATCAAGTTGCTTCAGTTCGTTCGCGATGCGCGTCTCCAACAGCGAGACGACCGGCCCAGGCTGCACCGACCACAACGTGCGCCCGTCCTTCGCATCGAGGGCGATGATGTGTTCGACGCCATCCAAATCTCCCTGAGTAAAGATGTGGCCGTCCTTCACCGCGATCGACGAATAACCGACTCCCACCGAGTCTACTTGCCAGAGCACTGGCGGTCCGTCGCTCGGCCATTCTTTGAGCAAGCCGGTATCCAAGCTGATGCCGTCCCGCTTCGGCCCGCGCCACTGCGGCCAATCGCCCGGCTTCGACGGCACCTGAGCCGCTCCTTCAGCCACCAGCCAAAACAACGCGCATGCAGCGGCTACGGAAACCACAGAAACTTTCATCGGCGGGACTCCTTG
>CAMDDX010000146.1 GCA_945893075.1 Planctomyces sp. SH-PL62
CCGAACGAGCCAAGCGCTGCTCGGCAATCGGAATCAACGGTTGCAGGTCGGTCGTTGAGGACATGGCGGGGAGAGTTTACCGAGGTCGTCAAGTCAATCTGGAGTGCTGCGGCTCGACGCAGCCCTCCATTCATTTGAAATAGCGACTCTCGCAGTTCAGAAAACGTCACTCAGCCAGTCGTCGGATAAACCGCGATTGGTCTACATTCAGATCTCTATTCCAGATGAATGGAGGGCTGCGTCGAGCCGCAGCACTCCAGGAGAAACGCTCATGGCATACGACGTTTACGGCGTCGGGAATTCGTTGGTCGATATTCAGGCTCGTGTGGATGATCGGTTTTTGGAATCGATCGGCTTCACGAAGGGGATCATGACGCTGGTCGATGAGGCGGCTCAGCAACGTGTGCTGGAAAAGCTGGCCGACAAACCGACGAATCGCTGCGCGGGAGGCTCGGCCGCGAACACGATCATGGGGGTCGTCGATTTCGGAGGGCTGGGGGCCTACGCCGGCAAGACCGGCCGAGACGAGATCGGCGAGTTCTTTCTCTCCGACATGCGGCAGCGCGGCGTCAGCATTGAAGTGCCGCCGGCCGTTGGTCAGTCGGGGACGTGTGTTGTGCTCATCACCGATGACGCGCAGCGGACGATGCTGACGAATCTCGGCGTGTCGGCGACGCTCGGCCCCGACGACATCAACGAAGCGGACGTTCGGAAGGCGAAGTACGTCTACATCGAAGGCTACCTCTTCACGAATGAAGGTCCGCGAGCCGCCGCGCTCAAGGCGATCGAGCTGGCCAAGAAAAATGGCGTGAAGGTCGCGTTCACCGTCTCGGACCCGTTTCTGATCGGACTGTTCCGCGACCGCTTCTGGCAGCTCATCGAACAGGACGTCGATCTGCTGTTCTGCAACGAAGAGGAAGCTCGCGCGTTGACCGGGCAGGCAGACTCGATCGAGTGTGCTCGGATCATCCACCAGCATTGCGAGAATGTCGCGCTGACGCTGGGCAAGAACGGCAGCCTGCTGATGCACCAAGGGGAGGCCATTCCGATCGAGGGTGTGCCGGTGGTCGCGATCGACAGCACCGGAGCCGGCGACATTTACGCGGCCGGGATCTTGTACGGCATCACGAATGGGATGACCTGGAAACGAGCCGGAAGATTGGCCTCGCTGGCGGCGGCGCGCATCGTCAGCCAGTTGGGTGCGCGGTTGCAGCTTCGCTTCACGCGCGAGGAAATCTCCCGGGTTTGAAATTCTCCCAGTGCTGTGTCAGGGTCAAGAATTGGAATTGGGATTGGGCGCATCAGCCGCAGGGCGCTAGCCCCGGTTTGTGTGAAAAGAACCGGGGCTAGCGCCCTGCGGCTGATTTGGTGAACGCCATTTCTGAATCGCGACACAGCACTACCGATTCCATCATCACTGCCTGTCGAGACCGTGAAATGTCCGCCGCGTGTGACTCGATGCCTGAAGCTCGCGAGCGGTGCCGGCTGGTGCGTGGAACTTGGTGGTTCGCTGGCGGGATCACCGTGCTCAGTTTGGTGCCGAGTCTGGGGCTGTTCGTCCCGGCCTGGCGTCGGCTGGAGCCTTGGTCGACCGAAGCGGCGATGTGGTTGCCGCTGGGACAATTGGTCGGCATGGCGGGACTGCTGTTGGTGCTGAGAAGTCCGGGGACTCGCCGAGGCTGGGTGCATTTCGTGGCACTCAATGCCTGGTGTCTGTTGGCGGCGATGTTGTGTGGCCTCAGGCTGTGGGAGGTCACGATCGCGTTTGTGTTGAACGTCGGGATTCGGTGGGGAGTCCTGTTCGCCTGGGTTTATGCGGTGGCGGGACTCCCGCTGGTGACGAGGATGATTTCCCGAGCGCGGCCGGGGCAACGATTCGCGGGCCGGCTCGTGCGATTATGGTTCGGGACGACGTTGATGCTGGTCGTGGCAGAACCGTTGGCCTGGTGGCTGCAACAGTCGAGCGAGGAAATCGCGCTGCCCGAATCGCTGCCCGCCGCGCCGTCGGGTCAGTTGCGGATCGTGGCGCTCGGCAGTTCGACGATGGCGGGGCATCCCTACGAGCCGAAGTTTGGCATTCCACAAATGCTGGCGTGGCGCGTGCAAGCAATGTATCCCGACCGGGAAGTCATTCTGGAGAACCTGGCCGCTCCAGGACAAAGTTTGCGCGAGGCCATCCAGAGCTTGCAGCGGCTGACGCTGCGGCCGCATTTGATTGTGCTGTACGGCGGCCACAACGAATTCCTGCACGAGATGGAGGAGTGCGTCAACACCGGCACTGGTCCGTATGACTTTGCCGATTCGCTCTTGGTGAACTCACCGTTGATTCGCTGGCTGCATTTCCAACTGACACGGCTGCACGTCATGCGGATGCGTTTTACGGCGCGGTTTGCATTGATCGACCGGCATGTCGTCCCTCCCATGCTGGCCCCGCTGCGCTTGCGAAGATTCGAGCATGCGTTGACGCAGTTAGCTCGATACGGACAGCGACAAGACGTGCCGATGTTGTGGTACGTCCCCGCGGCGTCGGAGTCGGGATTCGAGCCGAGCCGTTCGTGGGTGCGTTCCGGCACGACGGCTGCCGCCGAACAAGAATTGACGCAGTTGTGGGGAACCATCCGGGAGTTGATGCGGCAGGAGAATTGGACGTCTGCGGCGGAACGCTGCCGTGAAGGTCTGCGCGAGCAGCCGCAATTCGCCGAGTTCCATTTTCGGCTCGGCGAATGTTTGCTGCGGATGGGACAGCCCCAAGAGGCTCAACAGCACTTTGCTCAAGCCAAGGACTGCGACGGGAATCCCGTGCGGTTGCCTCACGATTATCAGCAGGCCGTGCAAGCCGTCGCCGACCGGTTCGACATCACCACCGTGAATGGCGAATCCGCGTTGCGGCCCTACACGCCGCTGGGCATCCTCGACCGCAGTGTGATCTACGACAACGTGCATCCGACGTTTCGAGGTTTCTTTCTGCTGGGCCGAGCGGGCGCGACCGCCGTGTTTCAAAAGAAGCTGCTGGCCGCGAAGTTCGGCGACCCGCGTGCCGTTCCCGAGGTCACGCAGTCCGCTGCCGCGCGGCAGTTCGAGATCCAGGCGGCGGATGTCGCGGTCGCTCAACGACGGATCGCGAATGGGCTCCGCTGGCTCAGCCTGCTGCGCTTCGACGCGCAAGGCCGGATGCGAGCGGCCGATGACTGGGAAGAGTTATCGCGTCTGATCGAGACCGGCGAGGCACATCCCGGAGAGCGCGGAATCGAGCCGCTCAATGGCGATTGAGCGGCGATCATTCCATGATATGCCGCTAAGTAGACCAGTCACTCCGTGACTGGAGTCTTCGAGTCACGGAGTGACTCGCCTACTTTCCGGAGTTGTTCCTGTCGCCGAACCGATCGCGGAGATGAAGACCATGTCCAAGAGTTTTTGTGTTTGGGTTGCCGGTTGCACGCTGTTGTTCGCCGGCCAAGTCACACGTTCCGAGGAAACCGGATTCCTTCCGCTGTTCAACGGGAGTGACTTGTCTGGCTGGGTGCCGGTCAACGTCGCGCCCAACACGTTCACGGCGAAGGACGGCATGATCGTCAGCACGGGCAAGCCGACCGGCGTCCTGCGATCCGCCAAGCAGTACGAGAACTTCATTCTCGAACTCGAATGGCGGCACATGCAGCCGAAGGGAAATGCCGGCGTGTTCGTTTGGAGTCATCCGCTGACGGCGCAAGGGACGCCGTTCGCCAAGAGCATTGAGGTCCAAGTGCTCGATGGTCTGGAGAGCGCGAGCTACACCAGTCACGGTGATGTCTTCTCGATTCACGGAGCGCGAATGAAACCGGACCGTCCGCATCCCAACGGCAGCGAACGCTGCCTGCCCAGCGAGAAACGCAGCAAGCCGTCCCCCGAATGGAATCACTACCGTGTCGAGTGCCGCGACGGAGACCTCAAGCTGGCCGTCAACGGCAAAGTGGTTTCCGGAGGGAGTCAGTGCAATCCGCGCAAGGGTTATCTCTGTTTGGAATCGGAAGGCTCGGAGTGTCACTTCCGAAACTTGCGGATCAAAGAGTTGCCGTCGTCGAACCCGCCTGCGGCCGAAGTGCAGCCGGTGATCGAAGGATTTCGTTCGCTCTACACAGGACTCGATCTCGCGAATTGGGTGAATGATCCGGGTCATGTCGGTCACTGGCAGCCGCAGGATTGGGTGCTCAACTACGACGGCAAGAGCGAAGCGAAAGGAACCGGACCCGCCGATGCCGGACATCTCTGGACGGAAAAAGAATTCGGCGACTTCGAGCTGATCTGCGACTGGAAGTGGACCGGCAAACCGAAGCCGAGCAAGCGGCCGGTCATTCAGCCCAACGGCGACGAAGGCCCGGAGGAAGAAGAATTCTCCGACGCGGGAGACAGCGGCATCTATCTGCGCGGCAATGATAAATCGCAGATCAACATGTGGTGCCGCCCGATCGGCAGCGGCGAGATTCGCGGCTACCGGCTCGACAAGTCGATGCCCGCCGAAGTGCGCACCGGCTGCATTCCCAAGAAACGCGCCGACAAACCGATCGGGCAATGGAACCGCTTCCACATCACGCTGAAGGGGGACCGCACGACCGTCGTGCTCAACGGAGAGACGGTGATCGACAACGTGCAGCTTCCCGGTATCCCGGCTCGCGGCCGAATCGCGTTGCAGCATCACGGCGATCCGATCCAGTTCGCCAGCATTCTGATTCGCGAATTGAAATAGTGAAGGACGAATGCCGATGCTCCCCCGAATCTATCTCGACCACAACGCAACAACTCGGCCGTGGCCAGAAGTGATTGAGACGGTCGCGTATCACTTGCAGCACAGCTATGCGAATCCCGGCAGCCGACATGCTGAGGGCCGACAAGCTCGCAAAGTGCTGGAGTCCTCGCGCGAGTCGATCGCGTCGATCCTGGGTGCGCAGCCCGATGAAGTCATCTTCACCAGCGGCGGCACCGAGGCGTCGAACCTCGCGCTGTTTGGTGCGGCTCACTCGATGACTCATGGCACGATCGCGCTGACGGCTGGTGAGCATCCCGCGACGATCGAGGCGTGCAAGTCGCTGAAGCCGCATGGTTGGGAGTTGGCGCTGCTGCCCGTGGATCACGAAGGGCGGTTGCTCGCCGAAGGGGTCGGGAGTCTTTTTCCGAGCGGCCCATCGTCTCTCGGCAATGCAGACCGATTGACCGTCCGCTCGGAAAAAGACTCCCGACCCCGTTCCGTCCGCATCGCCACCGTCATCCTCGCGCACAACGAGACGGGAGTGATTCAGGAGGTGCGACCGCTCACAACGATCTGCCGCGAGCACGGCGTGTTCTGTCACATCGACGCCGTGCAAGCGGTCGGGAAGATCGAAGTCCACTTCGCGGAACTCGGCGCGACGTCGCTGGCTTTCGGTGCTCACAAATTTCACGGACCGCGCGGCATTGGCGGACTGCTGTTGAAAAAGGGAACAACGCTCGCGCCATTTGAGTTCGGCGGACATCAAGAATCCGGACGCCGGCCGGGGACGGAGATGGTCGCGCTCGCGGCCGGTATGGCGAAGGCGCTCGAAATGTGGCTTCGCGAGCGACACGAACGGACTGCCCGGCTGAGTGAACTTCGCAATCGCCTGGAGGCCGGGTTGCTCGACCGTTGCCCGTGGGCGGTCGTGAACGGCTCGCGCGAACATCGTCTGCCGAACACGCTCAACATCGCGTTTCCGGGACTGGATGGCGAAGCGATCCTCGTCAACTTGGATCTCGAAGGGATCGCGTGCTCGCTGGGCAGCACCTGCGCGAGCGGCTCGGCCGAACCCGCGCCGGCGCTGGTCGCGATGGGTGCTCCGCCAGAAGTTTACAAGGCGTCGGTGCGCTTCACGGTTGGGTTGGAAAACACGCTCGCTGAAATGGACGACGCTGCCGAACGCATCGGCCGCGTGATCGCTCGGCTTCGCGGATGAGCGAGGGGTCGGGTGTTCGGTTTTTCGGAATTGGCGGGGATCGAGTTTGATTGGCGAATCACGCTTCAAACCCGCCAATTCCAAAAAACCGAACACCCGACCCCGGTCGACTTCACGTCCGGCAATTCCTCTCGCGAAGCGAGAGGGCTACGTTAGGCGTTCATGACCACTCCGCATCCCACTTCCGATGCCGTTCCACCGACTCGAACCGAGCGTCGTTGTCTGATCGCGCTGCTGGTGCTGGCCGCGTTGCTGCGGCTCGGAATCATCGTCTGGAAATCGGACAGGCCGGCGGTCCGAACCGTCGGAGGACAGGTTGTTCCCTCTTCTTCGAATGGGACTGACGCCGAACGCGCATTGGGTGTTTTTGCAGTTCGCGATGGTTGGCAGCGGGGATCATTGGCAGAAGACCGCGATTTGTATTGGGGGATTGCTGCTCACCTAGTGTCAGGTGAGGGCTATGTGCATCCCGACTTGGGACACGCAACGGCCTATCGGCCACCGTTGTATCCTCTTCTGTTGGCGGCGATTCTCTGGATGGGTGGCGGGGTGAAGATGTTGGCCGTCGTTCAAATCAGCCTGGGCGTGGCCACCGCATGGCTGACATGGCGGTTGAGCTGCAAATTGGAGATGTCCCGCACCGCATCTCTGGCCACGGCATTCGTGGCGCTGAATCCGTTACTCATTCAATCAACGGCACTCGCGATGACGGAGACGCTTTGCGCATTCTTGCTGGTCGCTCTGATGGATCGCATCGTCGGAGTGTTCCACCAAGAGCGTCACTCGGCTTGGATGAGTGGAATGTTACTGGGGCTGGCCATGTTGTGCCGGCCGACGGTTTGGGCGTTCGTCGTGTTGGCGATCCTCGTGAGTGCTGCATTGTTGGTGTTGCCGAAATTCACATTGGCTCGCCACTCGTTGACGGTGGCCCGTTTCAAATGGCTTGTCATCGTTGTGGTCTGTGCTTTGACGGTGTCACCTTGGGCCATTCGCAACCAATTGACCTTTCACAAACCGATCCTGACGACCACGCACGGTGGCTACACCTTGTTGTTGGGGAACAATGACGCTGCGTTTCGGGACGAGATTGCCAACGCAACCGGTGTTTCGTGGGAGTCAGGGTCTTGGCAGGTCGAGTTGGAACGAGAATTGATGTTGCGGCAGGGTCTCGTGCCCAGTGACGAAATCGGGCGCGACTCTTCGATGTCGCGCCTGGCGATCGAGTGGATCACACAACATCCAGGAAAGTTTTGGGACTTGTGCTGGCTACGCGTTCGTCGATTCTGGAACTTGTTTCCCGGAGGTATGGATGCAGGTTCGCTGCCGCTCGTCATTCGATGGGGAATGGCGGTGTTCTTCGGGCTGGAGTTGTCGGCCGCGGCGGTCGGACTGTGGCGGCTGCGGCGTGACGAGTGGGTCGTGTGGTGGCCGCTGGTGTTGCTGGTGCTGAGCTTCGCGCTGGTGCATGTGGTCTATTGGAGCAACCTGCGAATGCGTGCTCCGGTCGAACCGGTGTTAGCTCTGCTCGCGGCGCGCGGGCTGTCAAAAAGTAGGTCAGCCTTTCCAGGCTGACTGGTTGCGTCTTCGACGTCGTTGGCGAGTTCGGGTCAGGCTGGAAAGCCTGACCTACGATCGTTGGGCTTGCAGTTCACGGCCGGCACCAGCTCGCGCACGTCATAGGTCCAAGCATTCCGTCCCAATTTTGAGTTCCGTTGCGGAGTTGGCTTGCCGGTTAGCACGCAGGCCATCCTCCGACTGTCCGACAGCGATGTCTCCCACCAGCGCGGCGTTGGCATCGTGAGCGGTGGGCGCGGAGACTTGGCTGCTGAGCAGCAGGTCGATGTCCAGTTCCCAGACGTGGACCCGGCGGGATCGCAGGGCTTCTGGTGAATCTGGATCCGAGCCCGCAGTGGCGAGCAGCGGCAACGTGGGATGAAATGCCAGCGCGGGAATCCACCACTTCGTGAAGGTTGGTTCCGGAATGATCGCGACGGTCTCCCAAGTCTCGCAGTTCCAAATGCGAATCGTTCCAGCTCGGCACTTCGAGGCCAACAGACTCCCGTCGAACGAATAGGCGAGGGCTTCGACTCGGCTGGTGTGTCCTCTCAGCGAACGGAGCATCTTGCCGCTGTTCGCGTCCCACAGCTTGATCGTCGTGTCAGAACTCCCGCTTGCCAGTGTGAGCCCCGTGGGATCAAAGACGACGCTCCTGACCGTGCCCTGGTGCCCATTGATTGTGCGGAGCAACCTGCCGCGGTTCACGTCCCACAGTTTGATCGTCCTGTCATTGCCCCCGCTCGCCAGTTTGCTCCCTTCGGGATCAAAGGCAACGCAATAGACGGAATGCTCATGCCCATCGAGCATGCGAAGCTTATTTCCGCTGGTGGCTTCCCACAGTTCAATCAGGCCTCGATCCGTCCCGCCCGCGATCCGGCGTCCTTGGGAATCAATGGCAACGCGAAAGACTGTGCCGCTGCATTGTCTTTCGAGCGCGCGGAACAGTTCGCCGTTGCTCGTCTTCCGCTGCTCGACGAGCCCTTTATCAGTTCCGCTCACCAGCGTGCGTCCGTCGAAATCAAAGGCCACACTAAAAACCGGGTCTTTGAAGTGTCCTGCAAGTGTGTTGACCAGCTTGCCGCTGCTCAAATCCCACAGCTTGATCGTCGTGTCAGAACTCCCACTCGCCAGCGTAAACCCATCGGGTTCAAAGGCGACACACCTGACCGCAGACTCGTGGCCTGCGAATGCGCGGACCAGCATCACTCCGGGGACTGGCTGCCTGCCCCGTTCTTCGGGAATGTCCGCCGACAGGTCCGCCACCGATTGCTCGAGAGTACGTTCGAGGCTTGGATCGAGAGGGTGATCGACAGAACTGCTCGGCTCGGTCACAGTCGGTTGCTCAAGAGTTCGTTCGCGGCGTGGACCATCCGATCGAACGGCAGTGTCCCCAGTCTCGGCCGCGACCTGGCCGGTGAGTTTGCGCCACAATTTGCCTACGCTGCTAGACACTTCCAACCTCACGATGTCTCTTGGAGGAGCGGCCTGTCAAAGCCGTCTCGCTCGGTGAGCGACAACTTTGTAAGACAAACATCCCAGGAATCAATCCCGGTGTGCCTAACCGCAAGTCTCCGGGCGCACGACGCACTTTGCGCGCGAGCCGGGGTCAGGTGTTCTGATTTCTGTTTTGGCCGCTCAATTTCCGTCGATGTCCCTTGCGAGTCAGTCCGTGAGACCACGACTGACTCCGTTTGCGACGCCAAAACAGAAATCAGAACACCTGACCCCTCGCCTGCGCGATCCGTGTGTGCCACAGAGACCGATTTCGGCCAGAGCCGACGATGGATACACTCGCCGCGACTAGGAGATCGCTATGCCACCGCAAAACGCGCCACGAAACATTTCGCGCCGGCGATTCTTGTCCGCCAGCCTTTGCGCTGGTGGAGCTGGTCTCGCGCTGGAGGATTTACTTCGGCTGCAATCGCTCGCGGCGGAACAAGGACGAGTCATTCCCGATACGTCGATCATTCAAATTTGGCTTGGCGGTGGTCCTAGTCAATTCGAGACGTTTGATCCAAAACCGCTGGCTCCGGTAGAGATTCGCGGTCCCTATCGAGCCATCCCGTCGAAACTCCCCGGCGCGCTGATGTGCGAGATGATGCCGCTGACGGCGGGAGTGCTCGACAAGACGGCGATCATCAAGAGCTTCACGCATCCCTATGACGATCACTTCGGCGTCATGCGCTGGTGCCTGGAAGGGCGCAAGGAACCGGACAAGCGAGAAGGTTATCCGTCGGTCGGTTCAATCGCGTCGAAGTTTCGAGGGCCCCGGCAGCCCGGCATGCCGGCGTATGTGATGCTCGCGGAAGAGCCGGTGTTGCACCATCACCTCTTTGACGCGATGGGGCCGGGATACCTCGGCGTGTCGCATTCGCCGTTCGCGGTGTTGCAGGATCCTTATCCGTTCGAGTTTCAATTCGATCGCTTGCGCAGTGCCACCAGTAGCCTCGAACTCGCCAACGACACGACGCTGGATCGGATCAATGACCGCAAGTCGCTGCTCGCGGAGCTTGATCGTCTGCCGCGAAAATTCGATTCCAATCAGGTGCAGGATGGACTCGATCCGTTCGCGAAGCTCGCGCTGGAATTGATCACCAGCGCGAAGGCTCGCCGAGCGTTTGACCTCAATGAAGAATCGGCCGCCACGCGCCAGCGCTACGGAACTCACCGCTGGGGACAGATGGCGCTCTTGGCTCGCCGGCTGGTGGAATCCGGAGTCACGTTCGTGACGCTTAACACGGCTCCCGACTGCCTGCGTTGGGACTGGCACGTCAGTATCACGCGCGAGAATCGCGAGCAGCCCAGTCCCGGCGGACCGAACGTCGGCATGGAATGGAGCGGCCCGCCGCTCGACCGAGCACTCTCCGCGCTGATCACCGATCTCAGCGAGCGGGAACCTTGCCGCAACGTCCTGCTTGTCGTGTGGGGCGAGTTCGGCCGCTCACCCAAGATCAATGTGACCGGAGGCCGCGATCACTGGCCGCGACTGGGCAGCGTGCTGCTCGCCGGCGGAGGTCTGAAGATGGGACAGATCATCGGCGAGTCGAGCCACGACGGTGGCCTCCCCACCGATCGGCCGATCAGCCCCAGCGATGTGTTGGCGACGCTCTATAAACACCTCGGCATCGACCCCAACCAGAATGCCGTCAATCTTCAAGGCCGCCCGATCCCGCTGCTACCGGACGGCAACGTGATCGACGAACTCTTTTGACACCCTACCGACCTTGCGTCGGTGGCTCGCGGGCTTTTGCACTACGAACGCGATGGTTTCGTGCGACATCGACGTAGTGCAAAAGCCCGCGAGCCACTGAGGCAAGCTCAATGGGGTGTTTTTGCGAATGGAGAACCTCGATGAATCCTCCACTGACACGCCGCCGCTTCTTGCACACGTCGCTCGGTTCGTCGGGACTCGTGCTCTATGGCCAGCATCTCATTCCCAGGCTATTCGCCGATGAGAAGCCGCGAGCGAAGTTGCCCATCGCCGGTGTGGTCACGGTCTACCATAAGAATTCACATGCCGACGTCATCGTCGGCAAGGTGCTCGAAGGTTGGGCGCAGGACGGCGGACTCGGACCGGATTTGAAGTTGGTGTCGCTCTATGTGGACCAAGTAGGCGACAACGATCTCAGCGTGCCGCTGGCGAAGAAGCATGGGTTTCTGACAGCGAAGACGATTCACGAAGCGCTCACGCTGGGCACCGATTCGTTGGCGGTCGCCGGAGTGTTATCCGTCGGTGAGCACGGCAAATATCCGAGCGTGCCGGGAACCGATCAGGTTATGTTTCCGCGTCGTCGGTTCTTCGATGAGATCGTGGCCACGTTCAAGCAGTGCAAGAATGTCGTTCCGGTTTTCAGCGACAAGCACTTGTCGTATGCCTGGAGCGACGCGAAGCACATGTTCGATACGTCTCGCGAGCTGCGCATCCCGTTCATGGCCGGTTCGTCGGTGCCGGTCATGTGGCGCAATCCGTCCGCGACAATCCCGATCGGTTCTGAAGTGACTGAAGCAATCGCTTTGGGCTACGGCGGGCTGGAGCACTACGGATTTCATTCGCTGGAAGGGATGCAATGCCTGATGGAGCGTCGCAAAGGTGGCGAGACCGGCGTTAAATCCGTGCAGTCCGTCCAAGGGGGCGGGATCTGGCAAGCCGAAAAGGACGGGCGATGGTCAAAGGCTTTGTTCGATGCCCTCGTCGAGCACTCGCCGACGCCGTACTCCGGAACAAAACCACGTCCGAAGGAGATGGCCAAGGACGCGGTCTTCTATCTCATCGAATACCGCGACGGCACGAAAGCCACGATCGCGATGGGGACCGGCTTCTCACATGAGTTCGCCTGCGCAGTCTCGATCCGTGGAAAAGAAAAACCGTTTGCTGTCACATTCCTCCCCGAAGAGAACCCACCGTTCCGACACTTCGAGCATCTCTTACGCGCCGTCGAGCACATGTTTCACACGGGCCAGCCCACCTATCCAGTCGAGCGAACGCTGCTGACGACGGGCATTCTCGATGTCGCGCTGCACAGCCTGGCCGACAAAAATCGCCGGATGGAAACACCGGAACTGGCGGTAGCCTATGAACCGGCGGACTGGCCCTTTGCCAAGGGAAGTCCGGCCATGCCGTAGCTCGCCGCAAAGGGGTCGCGTTCATCACCACCGGTCCATCATTTTGGTGCCGCGACGGGCGTGAATTGCGGACGCGGCGGATTCTCGCGAGCCACATCCGGCGCGTCGGAGTCCGCCTGCGGCACTGCAAGTCGAATCGCTCGCAAGTGCTCGAAGGGATCGGCGACTCCCAGACGCAGAAGCGGCGCGACATTCGGTACGGCCAGGGGCACCGCGACGGTGATCAGCAGATGCGTGCTCATGGCAGTCGGATCGTCGCCGACTCGCGCAGGCAATTCGCTCGACCTTTGAAAGCGATCGAGCACATGCGGCATCGTCGGTTCGGCTGCCAATGCGAACGCATTCCAAGCAATCGGCTGACGAGGCGACGTCGGTTTCGCCGGTTCGGATTCGGAAGCGAGTGCCGGAACATCAACCACCGGCCGTCGCCAATCCGCAGGTAATCGCTCGACTGATAGCGCCGTCGGCGCACCGGGGAAGGCTCCGACAGGAAGTGACCAGAGATGCGCGGGGACTTTGTCCGCTCCGGCCGGGCGACGAATCGCCGGCTGTTCGGTCATCGGCAGTGGCGGAATCGCAAACTGCTGCGGAGGCACCAGCCGTTCGGGAAGGAGCTGAGCACTCGCTGTCGAGGAAGTCATTCCCAGTGCAAAGAGCGTTACGGCAATCAGGCGAAGTTGAAACATGGAATTCATTCTTTGTTTTGAACAGAAGGTCGCAAAGGTCGCGAAGAATTCTTTGCTGAGAGTCAGAAGCATGAGCGGTTGCCCGATTTTCACGTTTTGATTTTGTCTTCTGAATTCTTTGCGTCCTTCGCGCCCTTTTGTTCAATAAAGAGGGAGAGAGATTGAAAAGAAGTTAGGGAACTTGAATCACGAGTAAGACATCTGTGCCAACTTCCGGCAAGACCTTGGTGTTCGTATCGAGCTTGATGAGCGGCTCGTCTTTCATCGTGAGGTTGGTTTGAAAGACCGTCTCGTCGGTGACTGGGAAGATGGCGATCAGCGTGCCGGTGGAGTCGGCTCCGTAAACCTTGTCCGGCTTGTTGGGATCGGGTTGCTTGCTGATCGAGCCGGTGAAAGTCCACTTCAAGTTGGGCATGGTCTTGCCCGTCTTGCGATCGACGAGGACTTTTTCGATGGGTAGTCGTTTCGCCAAACCGCCCGCGCCGGGCAGTTCGATGAAGATTTTCACTTCGGGTCCGGCGGCTTCAGCCCCTTCACCCTTGGCTGGCTTGCCGGGCTTCAGGCCCAGGCTTTCGAGGGCCTTGTGGATGTCGCTCGGCTTGGCGTCAAACGTGACGACCGTTTCGTGCGCCTTCTGCCCCTTGGGTGCCGAGGCGATGACCTCGATGGGATAAATCTCATTCAGGTTCGGCAGCTTGCGCGGAGCAATCTTGCACGCCAGCGTGACGGTCTTCTTCTGTTTGTCGATCTTGATCGCCTCGGCCGGCTTGTCTTGCGCAGCCAGCGGCATCGCCAAGAACAGGATCACGACCAAGCCGAACTCAATTTGCAATTTGCATTTTGCAATTTGCATTTTGCAATCTCCTCTCATGTTGCTAGTCCGGGGTCGGGTGTTCGGTTTTTCGGAATTGGCGGGGACAACGTCTGATTCGCAAATCACGCTTTCTTCCCGCCAATTCCGAAAAACCGAACACCCGACCCCTCGTTATTAATCAAGACGCTACTTCTCCCCAATGCACACCACGGCCGTATTGGCTTTGCCTCCGGCCTCTAAAGCACACGTCGCCACGAACAATCTCCCGCCGGCAACGATCGGTCCGCCATAAACCATGCCCGGCGCTTTCACGGCGGCATCGGTTCCCAGCGAGAGCTTCCAGCGCAGCGCCCCGTCTGTCAGGTTGATCGCGCGCACCACAGCCTTGAGATCCGCGACGTAGACCAAGTCCCCCGCAATCGCCGCGCTGGCGAAGAACGGAGCACCGCCATCGACGGTCCACTTCTCCGCGCCACTGGCGACATCGACCGCTCGGACTTTGCCATCCGTCGCCGTGAAGATCGCAACCTGATCCTTCACCGCAATCGCCGAGACGATGCCGGCGGCAAACGCTCGTCGCCATTTCACCGAGCCATCTGCGAGCGAGACCGCCACAACCTCGCCCTGACCACTGGCGATCTCTTTGGGTTCGAGCCGCACGCTGCTGCAACCGACCAGCACAACATCACCCGCGACTGTCGGTCCTGCCCACGGATTGAATGTGAGCGGCGTCTTCCACTGCACGCCGCCATCGCTGAGCTTCACCGAGCAGATCGCTCGTTCCCCGGTCTTCTCCGCATCGAGGAACGCGGTCGCCACGAGCACTCGATCACCGACCGCCGCCACCGCGGCATCGACATGCCACTTGCCGGCTCCCGCTTGCCACACGAGCTTCGGTTTGGGTTTCGGAAGCGAATCTTCATTCGGCGCGATCGCGAAGTCGGGATCGGTTTTCTTCTCTTGCTCATACTTGGCGAGCAATTCTTTCCACTTCTTTTCAAGTGCTGCTTGAGCCGACGCGGCATCGACTTCCTTGCCGTCCAATTCGAGTCGAGCAGGATCGACAAACAACACACCCGCGTTGCCCCCGCCGATCAAGACCTTGCCGTTGACGATGGTCGGCGATCCTTCGAGATGCACCAACTCGCCGGGGATCGGCAATTGCCACAGCGGCAATCCCGTATCGAGCCGCACTCCGTGCAGCGTCGCTCCGTCGGTTTGGTGCATGCCGTCTCCGAAGACAACCACGTTACCCACGACCGCCGGAGCACACACCGTCGGCAGCTTGAGATACGGCACCGACTTCGCCCACCGCACGCGCTGTTTCGGAACGGCCTCAGTGGTCAGCGCTTGAAACGTGGAGGTGTTGAACGCAGCCAGCGCGGACACGAGCACGCTGTCTCCGGCGGCCACCGGCGCGGCGATGTAGTGATCGTTCGATTTATGAACCCACAACACCTTGCCGGAAGTTGGTCCCGGCTGACCATCGACACAACCCGTGCGTGCGACGTTGCCACGGTTTGTTGGCCAGTCGGCCGCGGAGGCCAACGAAGATGTTGTTGCGAGACACGCGACAAGGACGCAGCGGAAGTATTGCAAATTGCAAATTGCAAATTGTGAATTGCAAAGTGACCTAAGCTGACGACTAGCTTTCAATTTCAAATTTGAAATTTGAAATTTGAAATCTGAAATGTCGGCTTTGTTTCGATGGAATTGGCGCATCGTCGTCAGCAGCCTCGATCGTGTCACGAATTGATTATCTGGCACTCACCTGCCCAACAGCGGCGGTTGCGGGGCGTCCCAGGAGGACGGTCGATTCCTGCCCTTCGTTGTTCAGCAGCAAGTCCGGCGCTCCGTCCGTATTGATGTCCGCAACCGCCAAACCCCGCGTATTGAAGATTTGTTGCGAGAGGCCGACTTCGTCGGTCGCGTCGATGAACTTGCCTTGGCCGCTGTTGCGGAAGTAGCGGTTGGAGCCTTTCAGACAACCGATTACCAAATCGACTTTACCATCTTTATTGAAATCCACGGCCGCTGCGCTGACCGCATTCCCAATTGGTTGAGCGATCGCGCCGCACTGAGCCGTGATGTCCACAAATCGGCCGGCTCGATTCGCGAAGATTTTCGACGTCCCCGACTGCGGCACAAACAGATCGAGCTGCCCGTCGCCGTCGAGGTCCGCGAACACGGGACGCACTTTGCCCGCTTGGAATTGAATCGCGGAATCCTTCACTTCGACAAAGCCCTGCGGAGTGTTCAGCGCGAGCAAACCGGTCCCTGCGCTGTAGAGAAAGTCGCCGCGACCGTCTCCGTTCAGATCCGCGACGGTGAGATGATCGCCTTTGTGTCGTCCGCCGACTCCGTCCGGTCCCAGCTTGGCCGCGAGCGATGCGTCCTCGAAACCCGCGCCGGTGTTGCGATACAGCCGCAGGCCGAGAAAGCCATTCGACAACAAGATGTCCGGTCGCTTGTCGCCGTCGTAGTCGAGCCACGCCGCCGCCGTGACATTGTAATACGGCTCCTTCGGCAAGAGCGCGGTGTCGTCCTTGAAGGCGGCTCCTTGATTGGTGAGCAGCTTCGGGCCCGTCGATGTCGCGAGCAACAAGTCCGGTTTGCCATCGGCATTGAAGTCCGCCCAGTCGGCCGCGCGAGCTCCTCCGGTATGCGGCAGCAGTAACTCGCTGAGCGCCGGGCCATCCATCTTCAACAGAGTCACTCGGCCCGATCCGTAGAAGCAGAAGTCGGGTTTGCCGTTGCCATCGACGTCAGCCACCGCGACCCCTTGAGCCTCCGGCCCGACCGAGGTGACACCCGCGACATGCGTGAAGCCGGGCATGCCGGCGATCGAGCGAAAGTCATCGCCGCCCCAGCCGGCGAAGTCGCGCTGCGGGTTGTAGTCCTGCAACTTGAGGCTGGCTTTCATCCGTTGAATTTTCGCCGTGCGAAGCTGCAAGGCCATCTTGTCCCCATCGACCATGCAGGGGACGACGACCTCTTGGCCCGCCAGCATCGACTGCACGATGCCAATCAACTTGTCCGTCGTACCGGCATAGCTGCGGAGCAAGTAGGGCTCGCCGTGGCTCATGTTCCACCACTCGCCACCGGCATAGGCTTGATACCAATAGTTGCCGATGCAGGTCTCGCTGGCTCCGCCGTTGTTGAAGAAGACGGCGGTCTTGCCCGGCTCGGCCCAGTCCATGATTGCTTTCCATTCGCGCTCATGGAAACCGGCGCGGGCGATGTTGTGCTTGACCGTCTCGCCGGGCAGCGTCCCCTTCACGTCTTGCACCTTGCGAAACAGAATCAGGTTCTTCTCCTTATCGACCTTCTCGACCCGTAGCAGAGAGATCGAAGTCGATTCCAGAACCACTCGGCCCAGCGTGTAAGCCACCTCGACATACGCCAGCGCGATCCGCGTGCCGAAGAGCACTCCAACCAGAATCAAGAACCAAGCCACACGTCGATTTGGCATTTCATGCTCCCTGTCTTCTCTGTGCTCCGTCGCGTCTCTGTGGTGTCAGAGCTTTCTGGGCTAGGAACAGACACCACAGAGACGCGACGGGACACCGAGGAAGGCAAATTACGAATTGACGACTCGTTTCACACCTTTGGACAAGTTGCGTGCGTTGAAGTTGATGAGCAATCCGCTGCGCCACTGGCCCTGCCGTACTCGGCTCAGGAGACGCGCGGTGTGCAACGGTTGCAATTCAATGACGCTGAAACAATCGACAGGAATCTGACCCTCGACAACCAAAGGAACTTTGGTGGCCGACGGAATCTCCACATCCAGAAAACTGAGCGGCAACGGTTGCTCCCGTTTGAAGTGAAGGCCGCGCAACGAAAGCTCATGGCAGAGACATTCTTCGTAAGCGCTGCGCAACAATCCGGTGCCCAATTGGCGATGTACCTCTACGGCAGAGGCCAGGATGTCTCCGGAAAGCGGTTCAAATTCGTGCTTGGCATCGTGCGACATTTCCCAAGGGGGAGATGATGCTTCCGAAGGAGTCCAAACTCGACGACGAATCCCCTCTGTGAGAATCGGGACATCAAAATTCAATAGTAATCCCAATTCCTTCCGCGCGAGACGCAGGTAAGTCAACAACTGCGCCTCGTGAACCGGATGAATGATCTCGACCGACTTCGCCTCAACGATGAGCTCTCCCTCGACGAGCAGGTCCATTCGATATCCACAATCCAGATGAATTCCTTTGTAAACCAAGGGCAGCGGATGCTGATAAAGATGTGGAATACCGGAGGCTCGAAGTTGAGCTCGCAGCAGCAACTCATAAACGGACTCATCCAATCCCGGCCCATTCTCGCGATGGACCGTAATCGCCGCCGCAATGACCGCCCCCGACAGTCGATTATTAAATTGATGAGCCATTGTTTCCCCCTTGCCTTCCTCTGTGTCCCGTCGCGTCTCTGTGGTGTAAATAAAAACCTTTTGACACCACAGAGACGCGACGGGGCACAGAGGAAGGCACTTCGAGTCGATCGCTTAATCCCAATACCGTTCAATTAGCCATAACCACGCATTCTTCAAAGCGTTTCATCAAGGGTTTGAGTCGTCGATGATGGGGACGCTTTTTATTCCACTTGGACATTTTTCGTTTGATGACTCGGGGGTTGATCCGGTTGCGGCGGGGGCCGATG
>CAMDDX010000147.1 GCA_945893075.1 Planctomyces sp. SH-PL62
GGCGCTAGCCCCGGTTACACGGCATGAACCGGGGCTAGCGCCGCGCGGCTAATTTTCGGAATGCGGATAACAACATTTTTTCGCGGTGATGACCCAGGGCGATGCCCTGGGCTTTCGAGTCTCGCACCGTTGGTGCGAAGCCAAACTCACCTCGCGCCGGTCGGGAACGTACGCACGGTTTACCGGCAACTGGCATCGCCAGCATTGGCCCGATAGGTTGAGCACACTTGCTCCCTGATCCACCACGACACTTCTCAAGGTCGACCGGGCCATGACGATTTCAACGACAAAGTTTGACGAGTTCTTGATTCAACAACTTGCTCAGGGCAATGTCGTGCCGTTCGTCGGTTCGGGCGTCAGCTTGGCCGTGCGATCAAACGGCGTGGCGGTCTTTCCGTCTTGGGGCGGATTGCTGAAAGACATGGCCGCAGCACTGGTGAAGGCCGGGAACGATGATGATGCGGCGATTGTCCAAGGCCACTGCAACAAACAGCGCTGGCTCAAGGCGGCGGAGGCGGCGCTCGACGGTCTGAACAAGGCGGGGTTCTATGACGTTCTGCGTCGCCGCTTCGATATTCCGCAGCCAGCCGCTGCCGATTGGTCGCTGCCTGATGCCGTCTGGCGGTTGCAGCCGCCGATCGTTGTGACCACGAACTACGACCATGTGCTCGCCTGGCGAAACACAAACTCGCGACCGATGACGAACGACCAGCCGGCGGAACTGGCCGAGCTCTATCGCACGGCTGATTCGCAACGGCCGGTTGTCTGGCACTTGCACGGCCACATCGCGCGAGCGGATGGACTGATTCTGGCACCGGCACAATACGACAACTTTTATCGCGGCGCAGAGCAGACGCGGCAGCAATACCAAGCGGCGACGGACCAACTCCGATCGCTGTTAGCCAACCGGACGCTGTTGTTCGTCGGCTTTGGGATGCAGGACGAATTCGTGATGGAGTTAATCGGCGATGTCTTGAAGGCGTTTGGCAGTGCGACGCGTCCCCATTTCGCGTTGATGAAGAAGGGCGAAGCGGACACCGAACGTCTGTGGAAAGAGCACAACGTGAAGGTGATCGAGTACGACCAGCACGGTCCGCCGCTGGTCGCGAAGCTGGACGAGATGATGGCGGCGGCGAAGGACTTCGCGGCTGTTCAACCACCAGCACCGCGTGGCAAAACCGGGCACGCGCGCCGTCCGGTGGTGCCGACCGCCTACACGGCTTGGCTGGCCAATCAGTGCAGCCGCGATGTGGAACTGTCGGGACTTCGTCCCAAACACGGTCAGGCGGTCACGCTGCGAAACGTTTATGTGCCGGTGATCACGCGCGGCGGCGACGTCGAACCGGAGCCGGGAAAGAAACGAAAACGAAAGAGTCCCGACGCGCTCGCGATGCCCGGCATGGAACGTCCAGAGCACCAACTGCTGCAAACTCTGGTTGCCGAGAAATCGTTGTACCTTTCAGGTCCGCCCGGTTCGGGGAAGACGACGTTTTGTCGCTGGTTGACACTCGCCGTCTGCCAGGGGGAATTGCCGGTGCATCCGATCGCACCGCCTGATTCATTTCAGGAAACGTTTCCCGAACCGCTGCGCGGACGGTTGCCGTTGCTGATTCGGCTGCGCGAGTTTTGGGAATCGTTTCCCAAGTCGGCGGTCGGCGTGGAACTGACGTGGTCCGAAATGGAAACCGTGCTCGAACAATGGATCGCGCGGAAGAAGTTCGACGGTCTGTCCTGGTCTGTCGTCAAAGATCATCTCGATGCCGGCGCAGCGCTGTTGATCTTTAACGGAGTGGACGAAGTGCCGCTGACTGCGAGCGACCCGCAACGGCCTGCTCAGCCGCGTCATCTGCTGCTGGCCGGTTTGGCGGAGGGGGTCGCGCATTGGACGACCTCTGGGAATCGTGTGATCGTGACCAGTCGGCCTACGGTCTGAGCGACGCACAACGTCAGCGGCTCGGTTTGCCACACGCCCCGCTGTCCGAGTTGCCGCGTGAGTTGCAGCAACTGCTCGTCCGCCGTTGGTTTCATTGTCTGCGAGAGAAAGAGGCTGAGGCCGAAGCCGCGTGTCAGGAGTTGTGGGGCGATGTCGCCGCGCGGCCGGAAATCGCCGAGTTGGCCGCCAATCCTCTGCTGCTGACCGCCATCTGCATCGTGTATGGCGAGAACCACAAGTTGCCGCAGGATGAGTTCGACTTGTACGACCGCATCGTCAATACGGTCTTGTTCAATCGCTACGAGGATCAGTCGTCACGAGCGGCGGCCGCGCGGAGCAGTCTGTGCGTGATCGCTCACGGCATGCACACGGGCGAGGGGTTGGGCGAGCCGCGCGACCAGCCGCGGCCGGACGCCACCGTCGACGAGATCGATCGCCTGTTGCAGCACTACCAAGACCACCGGCCGGGGACTGAGCTGCATAAGTTGAACGCGCGCGATACGCGTGAAGAGCTGCTCAGCCAGTCGGGCCTGCTGTTGCCGCAAGGGGATGACCGTCGCGCGGCCTTCTATCACTTCACGTTTCAAGATTTCCTGGCGGCCGAGCGGCTGTACGACCTGCACGCCGAGAAGCTGGCCGACGTCTTCCGGCGGCGCGGTGACTTCGCCGAATGGCGCAAGGCATTGGGTTTGTTGTATGGCGCTCTGCTGCACAAACGGAGCACGACGGATGAAGCCGTGCGGCTGTTGACGGAGCAGATCGGCGAGTTGACCGACGAGCGTTTACGACTGGGCATCGTGCTGGCCGATTGCTGGCGCGTGCTACGGGGTCGCGGTCAAACGCTCCACGCGAGCGTGCAGCAGCGGTTCGTCGAGTTCTGCGTGAGTGCGGTCCAGCGGGACACACCGCTCAAGGAACGAGCCGAACTCGCGCTGGCTCTAGGCCGCATCGGCGATCCGCGGGTGGTGGACGACTTGAGCGATCCAGCAGCCTTCGTGGACGTGGCGGCCGGGACGTATCGGGTGGGCGATGAGAGCATCAAGAAGAAATTTGGCGACGTGGCGTCTCTGACACCAGAAGTGTTCGCGATCACGAGTCCGTTTCTGCTGTCACGATTTCCCGTGACCAATGGCCAGTTCGCGCGCTTCGTGAATGCGGGAGGCTATGACAACCGGTCGTTGTGGGACGCAGTCGGGTGGAAGTGGCGAGAGCAAAGCAAGATCGTCGAACCAAGTTATTGGCGAGATGCCAAGTGGAACGGGCTGACGCAGCCGGTGGTCGGTGTGTCGTGGTGGGAGGCAGACGCCTTTTGCCGTTGGGCCAAGTGTCGGTTGCCGACCGAACGCGAGTGGGAAGCCGCCGCGAGCGGTCCGCAAGGTTGGGTTTACCCGTGGGCCGACGACTGGCGCGAAGGGATTTGCAACTCGGACGAAGGCGGGCTGGGCGTGACAACACCGGTCGGCATCTTTCCGCGTTCGGTTGCCGTTTGCGGCGCGGAGGACATGGCGGGCAATGTTTGGGAATGGTGCAGCGATTGGTACGATCCGAAGACAGAGGCGACTCACGTGCTGCGTGGTGGATCCTGGAACGTCAATTTCACGCTCGTCCACGCCGCCTTCCGCTACAGAAACTCGCCCGGCATCCGATACATCAACCTCGGTTTTCGAGTGGTTGGTTGCGTCAGGACTTCCGATTAACCGCTGGTCTCCTTTTCCCGCTCTGGGGTCAGGTGTTCTGATTTCTGTTTTGCTACCGCGATCCACCCCAACCTTGGTTCGCGGACAGTCACCCGATCAACGGTTCGCTCTGCATCGCAACAGCAAAACAGAAATCAGAACACCTGACCCCGCACGTCACGGCCCACGCATGCCACACGCTGCCACCGCAGTCCATACGCTTCATGGCCCGCTGCGTCCCCACAGCTCTCGCAATGCCAACACGTGCGCGGCGAACTCGGCATCTCGTTCCAACCGCTCGCGAGCTTGATTCACCGCCGTCGAAAACCCGCTGCGAGAAAGTTGGAACGCATCCGCCAGTTCGGCCGCTGAAACCGGCAACAGATCACGGCTCAACAACAACGCCAGCAATCGAGCAACATTGTCATGCCGCCCGCGCCGCCGAACCACCGCTTCCGGGACACCGAGTCGGCTCGACACTGCCGCAATGACCGCATCCTGATCGGTCGGCTGCAACGCCGTGCCGGCCAGACAGACCGTGCGGACTCGTTTCACAAACTCCGGACTTCCCAAAATCCATTCGTCAACAGCGGCGCTCAGTGGATTCGTCGGCGGATGCGCCAGTCCCGCTTCCACAAACCGCTTGTAGGCCACGCGAGCCGCCGCTTCTCGCTGCGAGTGTTCCGCCAGAACGGTCGGCCAATCCAACCAGTCCGGTGCGCCGCGCGGGTTCATGTAGTAGCGATAACTTCCCCACACCCATTCTTCCGGTCGCGACACCCGGCATGCTCGGCAAGGATTGAGATGCACGTAGCGGCTCAGTTCCCAGGCGTGCGTTTCATTCTCGACCACGACGTCGTGAAACCGTCCTTGAAACAAGGGACCATCCCGCTCATGCCTCCGATTGAACAACGTGGCATAACCACTTTCCAAGTCGTGCATCCCGGCCGACAGTGACGGGACTTCCAATCGGAAGAACAAATGAAAGTGATTATCCAGCAACACCCAAGCAAACACGCGCCACCGATGCCTGGCAGCCATGCGTCCCAACAACCGCACAAACTCCGATCGGTCGTCGTCATCACGCACAATGTTCCGCCGCTCAATCCCGCGATTGGTGACGTGATGCAACGAATCCGCGACATCAAAACGGAGTTGGCGTGACACGGGCAATCCCCCGCCGGTCAAACGGAATTGTGCGGTGGGATTCCACCGGATTGCTTTTCGGATGTCGAGGCAGAGGGGTCAGGTGTTCTGATTTCTGTTTGCTGTTGCGATAGAGTGCGAACCGTTGATTGAATGACTGTCTGGAAACCAAGGTTGGGGTGGATCGCGGGAGCAAAACAGAAATCAGAACACCTGACCCCGAACCGCGGGAAAAGCAGACCAAGGGTTATTCGGAAGTCCTGACGCAATACACCACCCGAAAACCGACTGTGTTGTGAGGGTTGTCGGGCGAGTCTCCGAAGCGGTTGGCGGCGCGAGCGAACCAGTCATTGTCGATCCAGGAGCCCCCACGCAGCACACGATACTTCTCTTCCTTCGGATCGAACCAGTCGCTGCACCATTCCCAGACATTGCCCGCCATGTCTTCGATTCCATCGGGGGTCGCTCCAAGCGGGTAGATCCCAACCGGCGTGGGAAAGCCAATGTTCCCGTTAAAATTCAATCGCGCCTTGTCCCTAGCTTCCGGTCCCCAAGGATACTTCCACGCCGTCGTGCCCCGCGCGGCGCGTTCCCATTCCGCTTCCGTCGGTAAGCGAACGCCGGCCCACTGGCAATAGGCCATCGCTTCGTACCAACTGACGCCGACCACCGGACGATTGCGATGTTTGAATTGTATCGTCCAATCCTCCGGCTGCGTGAATTGGGCGAAGCCACCTGCCGGAGTCCAGAACGTCGGTTTGGTGTAGCCCTCGTCTTCGACGAAGCGTTGAAACTCACAGACCGTCACCGGAAATCGCGCGATCGAAAACTCCGCCAACGTCACTTCGCGCACGGGGCCTTCCCAATCGTACGCTTCCACGTCGAAGTTCCGCTGCTGCGGCTCGGTCTTCTGCGCCCCCATCCAGAAACTTCCCGCCGGGATCGTGATCCAGCGCTTGGGAGCGTTGGGCTCCAAACGTGGGTCACCGACTTGTCCCATCGCCTCGGCCGCCGCGATCCGTACGCGAACATCGACCGACTGCGAACGCTCGCGATCGAAGATCGCCGTCACGCGGTGCAGCAGCGCTTCGTAACGCGGCTCGCGCGGTTGATAGCCCACCGGTATCAAGTCGAGCAGTATCGCCCCAACAGTCCCACACACCGCGCCTCGGCGGCGAGTGTCGGGGTCAGGTGTTCTGATTTCTGTTTTGGCCCTTCGATCGTCGCTGATGTCCGTCGCGAGCTTGATGTCCCGATCAGTGTTGGTTCCGTTGGCGAGGCCAAAACAGAAATCAGAACACCTGACCCCTCTGCGACGCTATCCAACACCTGCGTCACGAAGCCATCCACCTTGGCCTCACCCTGCTTGTGCAACGCTCCGGCCAATAGCAGGATCACCTCGCGCCATTCGGGCAGATACAGCTTGGGAACGGTCCCGCTCAGGATCGTCCGCTGCTCCGCTTCGGGACGTCCGGCAATCGCTCGCGCCGCCAGGAACTCTTGAAATTGCAGATGCCAGAAACGGAGATCGTTGCCGACGCCACGACGATGCCACTGTCGAGTTCCTCAGCGGTCAAAAACTCTTCGGCCGTCGCGATGCTTTCGTGGGCCGGCTGTCCTGTTCCGAAATACTCAGCCAGTTGCTCGGCCGCCCAACGCTTCGGCACCTGCGTCTGGCGTCCATCTGGATGGTCCTGCATCGCCAGCGCCAGTTCTTGCAGCAACGCCACGGTCCGCTCCGGCTTCTCGCGGCTCGCCTTGGCGACGCGGTCCTCTTCCTTCAGTTCCGCCGGCCACTTGCCGTTTTGCCCGATGAAGAAACCAAGACTTCGTGTTCGTCGTCCACGGCTTGCTGGCACTCGAGCCAGGTGATGCTCTTCTTGGGTTTCTTCTTCGGTTGGTCAGCCGGCATCCAGCCGTAACGATGCGCGACGAGCACAATCAACACGTCGGTCTGTGCCACGCGATCGAGACATTCCTTCAAGGGCGGGTTGTCGCTGCTGGCCGGAAAATACTCGAACATGACCGGAAGCATGCCGACGGCGATCGCAGCCTCCTTCGCGGCGGCGCGGAAGGGTTCGAGATCCTCGGCCGTGGAAGAAATGAAAACATGTGGAGTCGTCGGACGCTTGGCGGCAGATTTCGACATGATGACTTTCGGCGGATCGCGGCCAGACGCTCCAGTGGCCCGGCGGGCCAATAACATATCAACAGGATCAGAACAACGCCCCGGATCGTCACCAACTCTTGCCGTCCAGCTCAAACGTGTCGTCGTCAATCATCCCCTCGGCCTTTTGTCGGATCTGCGCGACGTAGTTGCGGAGGGAATCCGGCAAGTCCTCCAGGTCGATTTGGTCCAAGAGCTTGAGCGCTGCGCGGGGTCGCGTTTCAACATCGCACCACAGAGTCGCCAATTTGATGCGCGCGGCATCGGCTCGCGCGGGGAATCGTTTCACGAATTCTTCCAGCAGCGGGACCGCCTCGTTCCAAACCTTGAGCTTGAACAGGCCATCCGCGAGCGCTTGCAAGTCGTCCGCATCCAACGGCCAATGATCGACGATGCGCAGCCGCTTGCGGTACTCGATGAGCGCGGCTTGTGGCTTTCCGGTGCGCAGCAATTCGCGCATCCGGTCCAAGACAGTCAGCGTCGCGGGAGACATTGCCGATTCGGACATCGTTCTCGGCGAGGTCGCCATTGGTTGTTCATCGCCGTCGGGCGATGGAAGTTTCGCTTTCGGCTGGCGGCGTTTCGGCTGGCTTGAGAGATAAATCGACGGCCGGAAGACGGCTTTCTTTTTCTTGACCTTCAACGGAACGGACGTCGCCTCCGCGCCGCGCGGATCGGGCGAGTGGGTGACAAGCACGCTGTCGTTCCAGTTTTTCAGGTCGGTGGGTCTGCCGTAGGTTCCCTTCCAAAGGGCGATCAGATCCCAATTCTCGCAGTCCACCCAATGCAGCTTCAGCAGTGCGAGGCCGATTCCAAATCCCCAGAATGCACCGATCAAATGACCCATCTCGCTGCCCATCGAAAAGTCATTCCACCACGCCGACAGCACCTGTAACGCGACGTACCAAAAACCAAAGGTCAGAATCGTGACCTCCACCGAGAGGAGGCGGTATCCGATGAAGACCAGCAGGTCCATTTCGTTCTTCGGTGCCCACACCACGCAAATCGCCAACAGGCCATAAACGATCAACGAAGCGCCGCCACCTCCAGAGCTCGGCGGAAGCTCGCTCCCCAGCATGACCGCCTGAATGAAGAGCCCGCCCAGAACGCCGATCGACAAGAACACCAACAGAAAACGCCACCAGCCGAGCTTGCCTTCGACCACGATGCCGAAGCCCCACAGGAAAATCATGTTCCCGATCAGGTGCAGCCAGCCAAAGTGCAGAAAGTTGAACGCGACCCATTCCAGCGGATTCAGGCCGTGACCGAACTGCAACAGCCAGCCGGTTTGATGCTCACCCTGCCCGGTCAGAAAGAAGGTGACGCAGTTCACACCAACCAGCACCAGCGTCATCCACGGCCAGTGATAAATCGGCGCGTCGGTGTTGATCGGGATGATGATCATGTGGCGAATCCGTGAAGCTGATTCTCAAACTTCGCGAATCCCCGCGAAGAGCTGTCACTCGGCATCATCGGGCGTGATTTCGTCACCACCAAATTCCGCCGCCGAACCGCGCGCGGTGACGATGACTGGGATCAGATGCTCCAGAATCCGCTTCAACACTTCCGCCGGCGTACCCATCGGGTCAATCTCGTGGACCAAGGCAGGCGAGTAAAAGTTCAGAAGGGGAGTCGTCTCGCGTCGGTAGACCTCAAAGCGATTCCGAATGACGGCTTCGTCCGCGTCGTCCGCACGCCCTTCGATCAACGCTCGCTGCCGCAACCGCTGGATGATCGGTTCCGTGTCCGAGGCACTCAGAGAGATCACCTGCAAGACGTCGACGTGGTCTTTCAAGAGTTCGCATTGCCGGACGGTGCGCGGAATGCCGTCGAGCAGCAAGATCTGATCTTCGGGATGGAAATCGCCCGTCTCGATGTGAGCGTCGAGCCAATGCTTCCAGATCTCGATGGTCAGGTCATCGGCGACGAGTTGCCCATGCCGAATGCAATCCGAGACCAAGCGGCCATCGTCGGAGTCATCCACCAAAGAACGAAAAATCGCACCCGTCGAGAGGTGAAAGATCCCCTGGAGTTTGCCCAGCAGTTGGCCCTGCGTCCCTTTGCCAGAACCCGGCATCCCGAACAGCAACACCGCCGAGTAACGCCGGTCCGACATCACCAGTCCCTCGCGCACGCGAGACAAAGTGCAGGATCACCGCATTCAGAGATCGACTATCGCGATAGAAACACAACGACCTGACCGACATCGACTGGCAGGCTGACGTCGCTAGCTCCCGGCATTCCGGTCACGCGAACTTCAAGTCCCTTGTCGTCGGTCGACAGCCAATCGCATCTCTCGGAACTGTTCGAGGCGGCGACTTCCGCGTAAACCTTCTGCAAGTTATGACGGTCGCGAACTCGCACGACATCACCTGGCTTGAGCAGAATCGAAGGGATGCTGACCGTCCGGCCGTTGAGCTGGAAGTGCGAGTGGACGACTCCCTGCCGAGCTTGCAAACGGGTGACGGTCAAACCGGAGCGGCGGATGACGTTGTCTAAACGGCATTCGCACATAACCATCAGGCGTTCGCCCGTGTTGCCCGGCAGACGGCGAGCTTCGTCGAAGTACCGTCGCAGTTGACGCTCGCGCAGGCCGTAATAGTGCTTGATCTTCTGCTTCTCGCGGAGCGCCAGGCCGAAGTTGGAGAGCTTTTTCTCCCGCAGGTGTTGTCCGGGAGGCTGTTGCCGCTTTTCGGAAGCACGAATCGCGCCCGATGTTTCGTAGACTTGTTGCTTCAAACGGCGATTGATGCGCGCCTTCGGACCTGTGTACCGCCCCATCGACCTCTCCTCAACTTAAATTGCTCTCGCGTTTTGTGCTCAGCGAATGAACTCGCTTTTCGACCATTTTTGGAACGCGGGATTGTAGTTACGGACCTCCCCGATGCAAGCGAGCCGCGCAGCAAGAAATAGTAGCCGCGTTCGCTTGAACGCGGGTGGCCCGCACTCTGGCGAGTGCGGCTACGGAGAAGTGACCTGTTGCCGTTCATCTATTTGGCAGGTTCGATCACCAGTTTGATCGGCGGAGTACACGGTGCCGGCATGCCCACACGGATGTCGCTGCCCCAGGTTTGAGCGGCCACAATGCTGAAGGTGCCGATCGGCATCTCGGCCGGAATCTTCACCGTGACTTCGGCAATGCCGTCTTTGATCGGGACGTTTTGGGGAGTCACCAGTCCGCAGGCCACACCGTTCGTCGCAAGGTTGATCACCAGCGGCATCGCCTTCAAATCGGCGGCCGCCCCCAGGACTTTGACCGGAAATGTCCCGGTGCCTCCGGGCTTCAGCCTGAGTTCGGTCGTCCCCGCGAGTTCCAACCACGGCCCTTGAGGCTTCGCGATCGCAGCTCGCGTCTGCTGGCTGGCTCGAAAGAAACCGATGTCGCTGGAGTAGAACAATGTGAGCGGCCACGACTGATGCTCGATTTTTTCTTCGCCCTGTTTCGCGCGACCGATGATTCGAAACGGCACGGCCGTCCCAATCGCCGCATCGGCCGGAGCGGTGATCGTCAGAAACACTTTACGTTGGTAGTTGTTGTAGTACCGCTCCGGCTTGCGACCGAGTGAAACCGCCGACGAGCTTTTCCAACTGTCAGGTAAACCTTCGATCGAGCATTCCACGTCCTCATTGAAGTCGGCGAAGTGATCCACTTTGACGAGCACTGCGGCCGTCGAACCCGGCCCCCAGATCGGCACTGCATCTGGGAAGTGCCGCACGTGAAAGTCCGGCTTCGCTTCACTGACCGACAACCGATAAATGGCGCGCGGGCCGCTCAAGCCGCTCTGCTCGGTGAGCTTCACGAAGAACTCGCCCGCCGCCGGTGCCGTGAACAACAACTTGCTGTCGGTCGTGCGGAAGTTGTGAAACGATTCGTATTCGGGATCGTGGGAATCGTCGTCGTTCTCAGCGAGCATCTGCCCGTTCGCATCGAAGACTTGCAGCAACGTGTCGACCGGCGAGTGCGTGAAACGCTGAGCAATCACATCGAACCAGACTTTCTGCCCGGCCGTCAGTTTCACGCAATACCAGTCAACATCGTTCGACTCGGCGAAGCGCGCGTTGACCGTTGCCGGCCAACTCAGCGGCAGCGCGTGTTCGCGGTCGTTATTGGGTTCGAGTTCCATCTGCTCCGGAAAATCACCGACCGAGAGCGGCATGTCCAAACCTGAGTTCGGCAAGTCATTGATCGCCACGTATTGCAGCGGGACCGTCAAATCGGCTTCGGCTTTCACCCGACGCTTCGTTCCGGGAGGGATGTTGGGGCCGAACAATTCGACTTCAGCTTCGGTGTCGCGTCGCAACCCCGAAGGAAACGTGCCGATGAGATACGGCACTTCGCCGAGCGTCAGCCGATAGACCGCATCCGGGAAGCCGCCGAAGTTCAACATTGTCACCCGCACGAAGTAGTCACCGTCGCGCGGCAGCGTGTGCTCGATGAGCGGATCGAAACCAAGCGTGTCTTCCGCTGCCGCCAGCGTGCGTCCGTCAGCGTCGAGCAATTCGAGGCTGAAGTCAGCGATGCCGTAATCTTTGGCTTGCCCATGAATATCCAACGAGAACGCCGCGATTGCCGCCACCAGCTTTTGTCCCGCCTTGCCCGTGAAGCGAAAGCAGTCGATGTCGGCCTTCGGATCGGTTCGGCCGTTGATGACCGTCGGAGTCGTGACGGTGTGAGCCTTCGTCAGCTCATTGTTCGGTTCGACTTCCAAAGACTCCGGCAACCGTCCGACGACGAACTGAGCGAAGTTGGTCAGCCCGCTCCGTTCGTTGAGCACTCGCAACCAGCGCCGCCCCGGCGGAGCGTCGGCAGCAATCTCCAGCGTACCGACAACGGTTCCCTTCTCTCCCTCTTTGACCTCCTTCACCGTGATGCCGGGAGGCCCGTCGATGATCACGCCGCGTGGTGGATTCAGCGCGTAAGCCTGGCCTCGGAACGTGACCGAGACCGTCGTTCCCTGTTGTCCGCCGTTCGGAAAGATCGAATCGAGTCGGCAATCCGCGTACTGCGGAGCCTGCGGCAGTTGAGCGAACGCTGCGCTGGACGAGAAAAGCAGCAGGCCCGCGAGCAAGCCGAAGCCGGCAAGAGATTGCAAATTGAGAATTGCGAGGCGTGCAGGGGTCAGGTCTTCAAATTTCATTTTTGGCCCCACGATCCTCCCCGGACTTTCTTCTCACGTTGCCATTCCAATCCACATCACGCTTCATTCGGGAGGCCAAAAATGAAATTTGAAGACCTGACCCCGGCTCTACTGGATCTCACGCGATGACGCCTTCGATCGGCTTGCCGCCGGCGTTGATGAGCACGGGGCGACCGTCTTCGGTGTGATACTCTTGCGAGTCGTCAATGCCGAGCAACCGATAAATCGTCGCCGCATAGTCGAGCGTGCTGTTGCTTTGCCCCACGACTGACGCGCATTTGCTGTCGGTCTTGCCGACAGTATGCCCCATCGCGGTCCCCGCGCCGCTGAAGCCGACCGCGTTGCACGGTGCGTAATGGTCTCGGCCTCCTCCGCCGTTGACGCCCGGCGTGCGGCCGAATTCACCGGCGCAGATCACCAGCGTCGAATCGAGCATGCCGCGCTGCGACAAGTCTTCCAACAACGCGGAGTACGCTTGATCGAGTGTCGGCAGCAGCGGCTGTTTCAAACTAATGAAGTTCTTGACGTGCGTGTCCCAACCGAGAAATCCAACGGTCACGAATCGCACGCCCGATTCGACCAATCGCCGAGCCAGCAGCGTCGCTTGTCCTTCGCGCGTGCGGCCGTACCGATCGCGCAACGCATCGGGTTCAGATTGCAGGTCGAAGGCTTTCTTGGCGGCGGGGGACGTGATGAGGTCGAATGCCTGCCGATAGAACTCGCTGCGGTCGAGCACTGCTCCACCGGTCGCGGGATTCGCGTTCGGCGATTTCATCGCCGACTCGACTTGCCGCTGCCAGCCGTCCAACCGGTCGAGCATTCGTCGGCGGCGCATCGTTCGATCGAAACCGATTTCGTTTGGGATGCTGACATCTTCAACGCTGAACTCCTTGGCGTTCGGGTCGGCCTTGATCGGCAGCGGATCGTATTTTGAACTGAGGTATCCGGCACCTACATAGCTCATTTTGTTTCCGATGAGCACATTCGGCGGCAAGTTGTTTCGCCAGCCGAGTTCCTTGGCGATCACCGACCCGAACGCAGGATAAATCGTCGAGCCAACCGGCTGCCCCGTCGGGTCAGGCCGTTGTGGATAGCCCGTCAGCATGTAGTGCATCGCGGCCGTGTGATCGCCGCTCTCGCCATGCACGATCGACTTGATCATGCAGACCTTGTCCATCGCTTGAGCCATGCGTGGCAGATACTCGCAGACCTGCGTGCCGGGGACGTTGCTGGAGATCGGAGTGAACTCACCCCGGTACTCGACCGGAGCGTCCGGCTTCAAATCAAACGTGTCGATATTGCTCATTCCCCCGGCCGTGAACAGCAGGATGCAGTTCATCGGCTTGGCGTCTGATTTGGAGGCGGCTTCCGCTCGCAACAAGCTGGGCAGGTTCAAACCGAACAGACCCAGGCCGCCGGCCTGCAAGATCTGCCGCCGCGAAACGCCGTCGCACTGCCGAGAGAAACTGCTCACGCCAAACATGTTCAACCTCCAAAATCAGTGGCCCCCGCCTTCATCCATCGGCATCGGCTGATTGGAGAAGCAGTTGAACTCCCACAACGCCGACAGGCAAGGCCGGTTGCGAATGAGGGGAGGTCGCGATCTTCGTTCGATCAGGACAAAGTGCCCGACGAATCGAAGGAGACGACGAATGCTTAGCCCCCATTCGTCGTCTCCTTCAATTCGTCGGGCTCCTTCCCTTGCTTAACCACTAATCAACCACGGCAGCGGAGCACCAGCCGGCGGCAACTGGACGGTTTCGACGGCGGTCACCTTGTCATGCTTAGAAACTTCGGCCAGCGATTCGGGAGTCGGCGCGCCATCGAGATTGAGCACCGCAACCGCTTGGCCTCCCGCGACCTTTCGGCCGAGTGCCAAGTGCGCGATGTTGACGTTGTGCTTGCCGAAGACCGTCCCCATGAAGCCGATCAGGCCGGGGGCGTCGATGTGGTGATACATCAGCAAGTGCCCGTCGAGATACGCATCCAAGTGGAAGTCGCCCAGCTTCACCAGACGCAAGAACTGATTGCCGAAGATCGTGCTGGCGGCAGAGAACTCACCCGCATCGGTCACGACGGTCGCGCTGACGAGCGTGGAAAAATCTCCGCGTTCGGAGGACGACGATTCGGTGATCTCAATACCCCGCTCGCGAGCCAGCATGTCGGCGTTGACGATGTTCACGCCACTGTCATCAGCCGAGGCCATCAAGCCGGAGGTAAACGCCGCGGTGATGAGCTTCGTCTTCTTTGTCGCCGCGTCACCGCGATACAGGAGCCGCGCGGATTTGACACGGGCCGACTTCTTCAATTGGCTGAGCAACAAGCCGAGCCGATAGCCAATGTCGAGATACGGCTTCATGTCGGCCATCTCGGCACCGCTGATCGGGATCAGGTTGACCGCGTGGCGGACTTCGCTGCGGATCAAGAACCCGACGATGATCTCAGCCGCTTCGACACTGACCGCTTCTTGAGCCTCTTCGGTCGAAGCTCCGAGATGCGGCGTGAGGACCAGATTCGGAGCCTTCAACAACGGATGATCGGCCGGCGGCGGTTCTTCGACGAACACGTCGAGCGCAGCTCCGGCCACGTGCCCGGACTTGAGCGCATCGGCCAGTGCGGTCTCATCGACGATGCCGCCACGAGCACAATTGATGATCCGCACACCCTTCCGCATTTTGGCGATCCGCTCCGCGTTGAGCAGTCCGCGAGTGCCGTCATCCAGCGGCGTGTGAACCGTGATGTAATCGCAGCGAGTCACGATCTCATCGACGTCACGGATGAGTTCGATCCCGTGCTCGGCCGCGCGTTCGGCCGACATGAATGGGTCGTAGCCAATGATATTCATTTCCAGCCCGATCGCTCGCTTGGCAACCGCCAGTCCGATGCGGCCGAGTCCAACGACGGCCAGCGTCTTGCCGGCAAGCTGAGTCCCTTTGAACTTGTTGCGATCCCACTTCCCCGCCTTCATGCTGGCATCAGCGGCGGCGACGTTGCGGGACAGAGCCATCATCATCGTGACGGTATGCTCGGCCGTGCTGGTCGTGTTCCCGGTCGGCGTGTTCATCACGACGATCCCTTCGCGCGTCGCCATCGGCAGATTGATGTTGTCCACACCGACGCCCGCTCGCACGATGACCTTCAACCGATGCTGCCCTTCGAGCAGTTCCGGCGTCAGTTCCGTCCCACTGCGGATGATGATGCCGTCGGCAGTCTTCAACGCCTCACGCACTTCAGCGGGCGTCAGCTTCGAGCGATTATCGACCTCAATGCCAGAGGTCTCTTGCAGGATCTTCAATCCGGCGGGAGCGAGATTGTCCGTAATCAACACGCGAAACATCAAAAACTCCTCGACGATCAATGGGACTCAAACTTCCGCTGCGAAATCCGCGTTTCAAAACAGGAAACGCAGAAAAGCAGATTTACGCGAAGGCGAAAGCTGGCAGTCAACAAGGTGCCCGTCAAGTGCCGCGATGAAACGAAAAAAGCCCGGTCGATGCGTTCGACCGGGCTGAGTCATTTGTTGTCTGAACTTCAATTCGCCGAGACTTCCGGCCCTTCGTTGGTGGCCGTGTCGGTGTGGGCGGGATCGGTGTTGAGCAGCGGGGCCACGAGGGTCGGCTGCGAATCGGGAGTGCCCAGCAGGACGGGGTTCGACGCAATCGTTCCGGCGGGCACCCAACCGGGGGATGCGAATGCTGGCGACGACGTCACGATTGGTCCCGGTTGTCCGGCGACGATCGGAGCCGTCGGGGTCGCGCCGGCGTACATCGGCATCTGCTGGCCGTAGACCATTTGCTGCGGACGTTGCTGAAGGCGAGCGGTCTGTGCCGGTGACGCATTCAGCGTCGCGAGTCGCGATTGCACCTGCGGCTGGAACCAGTTGGTGTGCAGCGAGCGTTGATACATGGCGACCGCTCGGTCGGATTGACCGGACGAGCGATACAAGTCGCCGAGTTGCGCGGTCGCGATGTCGTGATTGGGAGCGATCCGCAGCGCGTTCTTCAGGCTTTGTTCGGCACCGGCGGTGTCGCCTGACTCGCGTTGCAGCCAAGCTAACTCAATGTGTGATTCGGGAAGGTACGGCTCGGTGTCGGCCCACATCTGCGCGACATCTTTCGCTTCTTGAGTACGGCCTTGCTCGGCCAGCAACATCGCGAGGCTGTGGTGCGCGGGTTGATGTGATGGATCGAGCATCAAGGCGTGGCGATAAGCCTGTTCGGCTCCGGCGACGTCTCCGGTTTTCTTCAACGACGCACCCAAGTTGTGCGCGTAGTCCGCATTGGTTGGTTCGTCGTATAGCGATTTTTGGAAGGACTCTTTTGCGGAGGCGTAATTGCCGTCCTGGTAGGCTCGCATGCCCATGCGGTTTGTGGACCAGCCGTGCATGGAATTGCAGCCGGTGGCCAAAACGGCGAGCCCAATGAAACACAACGCCTGCGCGGCGGACAGCCAACGAAATTGGCGCATGGAAAGTCTCCGAGGGGAGCAGTCAGTCAGGTGGGATTTCAGGCGAAGCGGGAGGAGGCCGAACGGCCGGAGTTCGCCGGAAGGGGACGGGACCATAGACCGCTCTGCCGAAAGGCCGCAAGAGCACTTTGACCGTGTCGAACCGTAGCCGCACTCGCCAGAGTGCGGGCTTCCCGCGTTCTGGCGAAACGCGGCGACCAGTCAGCGCAGATTTGATCGTCTACTACCGGCCGGACGGGATCGTGAACTTGTCGACGCCGATGACTTGCGAGAAGAACGGTGCGACCGACAAGCGGACGTAGCGGCGGTCTCCGGTGACGACGGCCATCGCGGAGAAGCCGATCCCTTCGCGGATGTTGGTGATTACCGGTTGAAAACCGATGGCTCCGCTCGCCCCGACGACAGGCACCGATCCGGTGACGAAGGGACGTGAACCGCCACCACCTCCGCCTCCACCTCCTCCGGCGAGCTGGGCGTTGATCACGATGCCTTGGGCTGCGATGGGCCGTTCGATTTCGTTACGTTCGAGCAGAGCTTGGCGGCGGCCATCGTTCAGCGACAGGCGGACGACTTTGTCTTTGCCGTCGATCGGGATGCTGATCGTCTTCGTGGATTCATCGGGAGTGCCGACGTAACGGCGGATCGTCAGCGTGGCGCGACGACCGACGACGTCACCGGCGAGAACACTCACGCGAACGAGATAGTCTCCCGACAGAGCACTCGCTGCGATGTATTCCTCAAAGCAGTTCGCGGCTTTGGGTCCGTAGCCGTCGTGCGTGTACGCTCCACCGGCGGTTGTGAACGGATTCTCGACCGAGCAGATGCCGCCGTTGGGTTCCTCGACGCTCAGGTCCAAATCGGCATCGCCGGTCCAAGTCAGCTTGAGCATCAAGTCTCGGTGATGAGCGGTGGCGACGCTGGCCTTGAGCGCGTCAGCCTCGGACGAACGGCCGGCTTTGCGGAGCGATTCTTCCACCACGGCCGCGATGTTTTCCGCTTCGCGATGCTGGGCTTCGTAGCCCGATTGCCAGACGTTGGTGAGCACGCCAGCCGCACCCCATTCGACACCTTTCGCATCGTTGAGTTCGCGAGCGATCTGCAAGCCGCGCAAGTATGGTTCCGGCCGAGCGGGAGAGAACCGCGACGCTTGCTGGTACATCGCCAAGGCCCGCTCGTTGAAGCCCAGTCGCTTGAGGTACGCGGCGGTGAGCATCATCTCCGGAACATTCGCGGCCGTGAAATCGGAGCGGGACAGGAGCACGCGTTCGATGTCGGCCTTGGGCCGCTTGGCAAGCTCCATCGAGAAGGCGAGCACTTCATACATCCACGCTTGCGGCGGCTGCTCGATGAGCGCGACTTCGATGCAGGCGATCGTGTGCTCGTACAACTTTTGTTGATGCAGACGTCGGACGATCTGGGCCACGTTGTCCGGCGACGGTTTTTGTTCGGCGAAGTAGCGCTGCCAGACTTCTCGCGGCGTGCCGTCGTCGAGCTTGGGCAACTTGACGGACTTGGAGTTGCCAGCGGCTTTGTCGTTCTTGGCCGGCGACTCCTGATCAGAAAGCAGCGACTTGAATGACGTCGGGGAGTCCGTCTTTGGTGACGGACTCCCCGATGATTTCTTTTTCGAGTCTTTAGTTTCCACGAACGCGATCGGAATTATTTCCGGGCGTTCGGCTTTTTTTTTGCCTCGTTGACCTTCTGGTTGTTGAACGCGGGAGCCTGAGC
>CAMDDX010000148.1 GCA_945893075.1 Planctomyces sp. SH-PL62
TTCTGTTGCCCGCACTGGCGCCCACACTGTACAACTGCGGCCAGATTTTTGGCGCGGTTGTGCTGGCGCCGCAGAAACCACTGCGGGGGCTAGCGCCGCGCGGCTAAGGCTAAGTTTCGGAATGCGGATAATACGTTTCCCAATGGAAAGTTCCCGATGCCAACGGCTCAATCTTTGGGACGCACTTGGAGCACCAGATCGGTCCATTGCACCTTCTTGGGCGTATCGCCATTCAACGTCAGTTCCAACCGGTTCTCGCCACGCTTCACGGAATCCGCTGCGACTTGGCTTTCGAACCAGCCCATCTTCGTGACGATGTCGATGGCCTTTCCGTTCCAATTCGCTCGCACGTACCTGGCTTCGGGGAGAGGCTTCAATTGCAAACGGAGCATGTAGTTGGCGGGCGTCTCGCCTTTGGTTGATTCGCCGGTATGCAGGCGGGCCACGACAGGTTTGCCCGGAACAAGTTCTTTGGGATTCGATGGATTCAGAGTTTCAATCGTCAAGAATTTCTCGAACGGGTGATTCCCGCCAGCGGCATTGCCGACGCCTCGGGGTGAGGCGAAGTAGTCACGGTCCCGCTTGGACAACACCTGGGGATCACCAGCTTCCTTGAGCAACGACTCGTCGGGCTTCGTGTCGTTGAAGTTGAAGAAGTAAACGCCGTCGGCTCCGGCGGCCCACGCGCTGGCGGCTCGGCCGCGATACCCGCTGGTCGCGACACGCAGCGCGTTCGCGTCTTTGTCTTTCAATCGCGACTCGTCGAGGGACGGGTACACCTTCACGCCGTACTTGCGAGCCAGAGCGATGCTGTAGTCCCAGTCGTTGATCTGGAAGTAACCGCCGGGAACGAGCAGGTCGAGGCAGTCCTGCTTCAGCCACGATTCGAGATCGAGTCCGATCGTCCGGCAGTATTCCACCGAATCGGGAACTTTCATGGCGATGAGAATTGGCTTGCCGCGTCTGGTGCCCACTTCCTCCGTCATCGCACGGACGCGCTTGACCAGGTCGGTCATGGCCTCCAACTCGGCTGGCGTAGCCGGCTCGCCGCGGGATGTGCTTTTGAAGAACACCGGGTGGCGAAAGAAATCGAGTTCGATGCCGTCGATGTCGTAATTCCGGCAGACTTCCTCGATGTAACGGAACGCCAGTTCGCGGACTTCGGGCAGCGCGAAATTTACGGCCGACCACGCTCCGTGCTTGAGCGGCTTCTTGATCGTGCCCAGCAGATATTCCGGGTGCTCGTTCTTCAGCTTGTTGTCGCGGAACATGATCGGCCCGTACTCGGCTTTGCTGCCGTCGTGCGTGTCGTTCATCCGCAGAGACCAGAAGACTTCGATGTTGTGCTTACGTCCGAAGTCGATCTGCATTTGCAGAGGATCCAGCCCGGCCTGCAACAACGCGCTCATCTGGTTGCCGGCGTATCGCCCCTCGGTGCAGGTAAAGACCTGACCGATTTTCGTGAAGTGCGTGAAGACACCGAAGCCCGAAGTGCGGGTGCAGTAGAAGATGCTGTCAACATGAGTGCCGGCCAACTTCGTGGTGCGGCGGTCGAGAAAGTCCTGAGCCGTGGGGGACTTCATCTCGACGACCGGCTCGCCGCCGTCGTTATTGAATAACACCCGCCGCGACCGATCCCGCGCTTTCTGGCGAGCCTCATTCGGCTTCGCTACGTCGGCAGCATCGAGCAGCCCCGATGCAAGCAGGACCGACAAACCGATCATGGCTCGCGTGAGTCGTGGCAAGAGCACACGACTCGACAAACGCGAGACGATCCACTGACAACGATGTCGTGTTTTCATGGGGGCTCTCACTTCTGTCGCACAAACTTTGGGGCGCGCTTGCCGATGATGTCGCCGACATAAATGTCTCCCTTGGAATCGACCGCCATCGCGTGCAGCCAATTGACGTCGCCCGGTTTTTCCTTCCCGTCTTCTCCTTTGGGAATTGTCCAAAGCTGGAGCAATCGTCCGGCGGGATTGAACTTCATCACAGGCAGTCCAATGTCGGCAAAGTGAGAATGCCGCCGCATTCTCGGCACGTCAAGAAACGAGCGTTGTTTGCTCTCGCGAGTTCCGAGTTCTAATACCTGCGAAGCGACACACGACTGACCGCCGGCTAACGTGACTCGAACATCGCGCGCGCGGCGATTGGAGCCAGCTTGGAATTGTCATGCCCGACCTCCGGCACGGTCGTGAGCTTCCACCGCAGCGGCGTTTTTAATCGCTTGGCTTCCGCTTCTGCCGCGCGGAAAAAGTTGCGGCCTCGAGCCAGTCGATGCGGGCCTTGCGCTTCGGCTTCGGAATTCTTTGGCAAGTGTGGGTCGTTGGGGTCGATGTCCCGCTCGCCCAACAACACCAGCAGCGGCACGCTCAGCGCCGAACGCAATCGCGGCTCAGTCAATGTCGAGTCACCCAGCCCGAACGGAAACTTCACGTCGAACTTGGGCATCGTGTAACTGCCCGCGTTGGCCGCGACGGCGAGTTCGATGCGTGCTCCCGTCTTGAACATCGCCAGCCGATGCACGAACTGCGCGCCGGCCGAGTGTCCAAACAGAAAATACCGCTCGCGCCGATTGCCGGTCGCGGCCTTGAGGTGATCGAACAAGTGCTCGATGGCGGAGAACGTCCACTTCGACTCTTCGATCGACTGGCCGTCGTTCGTTCGCAGATTGCCGAACTGATAGGTGCTGTGATCGCGATAATGTTCGAGCGAAAACTCCGGCACGACGACCAGCGTCCGGTAGCGATCAGCCAACGGAATCCACGGCTCGCGATAAGTCTCGCCGTTCCGCAGAACGCCGTGCATGACAAACGTGATCGGCGAATCGGCTGTCAGTCCCGCCGGCCGATACGCCCACACGCGAATCGGCTTGTCGGCGTTGCCCCGCTGATCGACGAACACGAAATCCGATTTGCCAACCGGGAGATCGTCCGCAGCAGCAGCCACTCCGACGAGCATCCACGCGACGAGTAACCACAAGCATGATTGCCAACGTTTTTTCATCAGACGTCTCGGCGGTGTGAATTGGATGGCTGGTCCGTGCTCCGTGACGGGAATCTTCGAGTCGCGGAGTGACTCGTCGACTTCGGGCGAATCTCTTGCGTTTCCATAGTATCCTCCGAAACATCAAACTGACTCCAGAGGCGAGCGAAGCCCACCGACGTTGCCAAAACCAACCGCTTTCATTGGTCGACGAGGGAAGCCGTCAGTGAACTTGCACAGGATGACCGACATGCGATTTGGAATTCTCGTTCTGTGTGTTCTGTTCATCGCGTCCCCTTCCCCGTCCGATGCGGCGGCCACTTGGTATGTCGCACTCACTGGTGATGACGCGGCGGCTGGCTCGTTGGAGCAGCCGTTCGCGACGGTGCAGCGCGCTCAGACGGCGGCCGCTCCGGGTGACACTGTCTTCCTGCGTGGTGGAACCTACCGCATGACGGAGGACCAACTCGCGCGACGGCGTGGGTTGTTCGCGCGGCTCATGGTGCTCGACAAGAGCGGCTTGCCCGGGCAGCCCATCACTTACCGCGCCTATCAGGACGAGCGGCCGGTCTTCGATTGCTCGGACGTGAAGCCGAGCGGACAGCGCGTGACGGCGTTCTACGTCAGCGGTTCGTGGCTGCACTTGCTGGGAATCGAAGTCACCGGCGTACAAGTCACCCTCAAAACTCACACGCAGTCGATCTGCTTCGAGAGCCAGGGAAGCCACAACATTTTTGAACGGCTCACCATGCACGATGGTCAGGCGATCGGCATCTATCACGTTCGCGGATCGGACAATCTCTTTCTCAACTGCGACGCCTGGAACAACTGGGATCGCACCTCCGAGGACGGCAAGGGAGGCAATGTCGATGGCTTCGGTGGCCATCCGCCCAAGGGGAGCACCGGCAACGTCTTTCGCGGCTGCCGCGCGTGGTTCAACAGCGACGACGGCTACGACTGCATCAGCGCTCACGAGTCCGTGACGTTCGAGAACTGTTGGGCCGCGTACAACGGACTCGCGGCGGATGGCAAGAAACTGGGCGACGGCAACGGCTTCAAGGCGGGCGGCTACGGGTCCATCGCAGCGCGCGATCTGCCAAATCCCATTCCGCGCCACGTTGTGCGCGGTTGCCTCGCCGTGGGGAACAAGAACAGCGGCTTCTATGCCAATCATCATCCCGGCGGTGGCGACTGGCTCAACAACTCGGCGTTCCGCAACGGCGTGAACTTCAACATGCTCGGCCGCCTGGACGACAATCGCACCGATGTCGATGGCTCCGGTCACAAGCTGCTCAACAACCTCAGTCACGGCTCGCGCCGTGAACTCACCGCGATCAACTTGTCGAAGTGCGAACTGTCCGGCAACTCTTTCTCGCTCGGCCTGAAGCTGAGCGACAAGGATTTCGTCAGCCTCGACGAAACCGAACTCACTCGACGCCGTCAGCCCGACGGTCGCCTGCCAGTGATCAACTTCCTGAAACCTGCAGAGGGCAGCGCGTTGCCCGAATCGTTCCGTCGCTCAAAATAATCCGCATTCCGAAAATTAGCCGCGCGGCGTTAGCCCCGGTTCATGGCGTGTAACCGGGGCTAGCGCCGCGCGGCTAATTTCTGTGACACGGATAAGCTGCACGAAATTGCGATGTGAGTCCGCGACAAACAAAGGAATCGACATGACTCTGAGAACCGCCCTCTTCGCCGGTGTCTGCCTCGCGTGCTTGTGCGGGACATCAACTTCGGCCGAGCGACCGAACATCATCTTCATCCTGAGCGACGATCTCGCGCAGGGTGACGTCGGCTGCTACGGACAGAAGCTGATCCAGACGCCGCACCTCGATCGGATGGCTCGCGAAGGGACGCGATTCACTCAGGCGTACTGTGGGACGACGGTCTGTGCGCCGTCGCGAGCGTCGTTGATGACCGGGTTGCACACCGGGCACTGTCCCGTGCGAGCCAATTGGGAGATCGCTCCCGGTGAGGGACAGCTTCCGTTGCCCGACCAGACCATCACCGTCGCGAGCATTCTGAAAGACGCCGGTTACGCGACCGCTTGCTGTGGCAAGTGGGGCATGGGGATGTTCGACACGACCGGCAGTCCACTACGTCGCGGGTTCGAGCACTTCTTTGGCTACAACTGCCAGCGGCATGCGCACTCGTACTTCCCGACGCACCTGTATCGCGACGCCGAGCGGTTCGAGTTGCCCGGCAACGACGGCCAGGGGATCGGTCAGACGTACGCTCAAGAATTGATCCAGCAGAATGTCGAACGCTGGGTCCGAGCGAACCAGGATCGGCCGTTCTTCTTGTTCTATTCGATCACGCTGCCGCACGGCCGGCACGAGATTGACTCGCTCGGTCAGTACGCGAACACCGATTGGACTCCGCAGCAGAAGGCGTATGCGGCGCAGGTCTCACGACTCGATGCCGATGTCGGGCGGCTGGTCTCGCTGCTCAAGGAACTCAAGCTGGACGAGAACACGCTCGTGATGCTCAGTGGCGACAACGGTTCGTCGTTCGATGAGCAATCGGAAGTCGGCCGCCTGTTCGATCAGTCGATGGGAGGCAAGCTGCGCGGCTTCAAGCGGAGCATGTACGAAGGGGGCTTGCGACAAGCGGCGCTCGCGCGTTGGCCCGGAGTGATCCCGGCCGGCCGAGTCTGCGACGAACCTTGGGCCTTCTGGGATTTCTTGCCGACCGCCGTTGAGCTTGCCCGCGCGAAGCTGCCGGACGGATTCCAACCCGATGGCCACTCGCTGACCACAATGCTCAAGGGCGGCCCAGCGCCGCGGCGAGACTACTTCTATTGGGAGCTGCACGAGGCAGCGTTCCTCCAAGCCGTGCGTTTCGGCGACTGGAAAGCGGTGCGCAACGGTCCTTCCAAGCCGATCGAGTTGTACGACCTGAAGACCGACTCCGGCGAACGACACAACCTCGCCGCCGAAAAATCGAAACTCGTCGCGCAGGCCGAGTCGCTCTTGAAGACCGCTCGCACCGACGACCCCAACTGGCCGGTGTTCGAGAATCAAAAGCAGCGTCAAGAATGGCGGAAGAAGCGGTAAGCTCGTGACGACACGAGCGGTAACGACATTGGGGACTGCGGCAGCAGGCTGCCGCTTTGGTGATAGGCAGCCTGCTGCCGGAAGTATGGTTTACGTTCTTGATGACCGTCCAACAGCAGGCTGTTGGACGGAAAGCGGCAGCAGGCTGCCGCAGTCCATAGGTAGGAATTCTATGAAATGGCTCATTGCGGTTGTCCTCTTCGTTCTCCCGGCCCTCTGCGTTGCGGCCGAGCGTCCCAATATCGTTTTCATGCTCGCCGACGATCAGGGTTGGAGCGGCTTGTCGGTGGCGATGCATCCGAATGTTGCCGGCTCGAAGAGTGACCTCTTTCACACACCAAACGTGGAACGGCTGGCGGCTCAGGGGATGAGGTTCTCGGTGGGGTATGCTCCGGCTTCGGTCTGTTCGCCGACGCGGATCAGTTTGCAGACGGGCAAGAGTCCCGCCGCGCTGCATTGGACGAAAGCCGCTCCGCCGGAGAGCGGGCATAAGCTCATCGAACCGCGCAACGTCAAAGGTATCTCGGCGAACGAATCGACGGTCGGCGAATTGTTGCAGAAGGCCGGTTACGCGACGGCTCATTATGGCAAGTGGCACATCCGTGGTGGCGGTCCGGGACAGCACGGCTACGACGAACACGACGGCGACACCGGCAACGAGAACGCCTACCAATTCCAAGACTCGAATCCCGTGGACATCTTCGGCATGGCCGATCGAGCCGCCGCGTTTATGGAGAAGAACTCGAAAGCCAAGAAGCCGTTTTTCATTCAGTTGTCTTGGAACGCGCTGCACGCTTCCGAGAACGCGAACAAGGCGACGCTCGCAAAGTACGAAGCGAAGATGAAGGGCGAGAACGCCAAGCGAATCACCACGGCGGCAATCACCGAAGACCTCGACACTGGCGTCGGCCAGGTGATGCAAGCCATCGAACGGCTCGACCTGACCGGCAACACCTACGTCATCTACATGTCCGACAACGGAGCGGGCGGCGGCAAGAAAGTTTTGGCGGGCGGAAAGGGAGGCGTCTGGGAAGGTGGCATTCGAGTCCCGTTCATCGTGCGCGGTCCGGGCGTGAAGGCGAACTCGTGGTGTCACACGCGCGTGGTCGGCTACGACCTCTTCCCGACCTTCTGCGAGTGGGCCGGCATCAACAAGACCTCGCTGCCGAAGGGACTCGAAGGGGGCAGCATGGCCTCGCTGTTGGCGAACGATGGTCGTGGCGAAGTGAAACGGCCGCGAGACGAACTCGTCTTTCACTTTCCGCACTATCAAGGGGACGCCCCGCACTCGGCGATCTTCCTCGGCGATCTAAAACTGCTGCATTTCTACGAAGACAACCACGACGAGTTGTTTGACATCTCGCAAGACATCGGCGAGCGAAACGATCGCGCGGCTCCCCGCCGGCGAGTTCCTGAAGCGTCGCCACGGCAGGCGGAGCGCGGGGAGGGGTCAGGTCCATTGAACGGCCTAAGAAGCATAACGGCGTGTATCACTATCAACATGATCGCATCCGGGCCATGCGCCACCCTGTAGCGAACACCGGACAAGCGGACCCGGCGGCAGTGAGATTGCCGTTACCCTGGCGGAGCCGCAGGCTCAAGGCATCAGCTCCCTGACTTGCGATTGCCGATCATCATCACTTTGAAACATCACACCATGAAAACAAAAATACTCGTCGCACTTGTCGCCGGATTGGTCACTCTCGCGGGCATCCCGCAGGCCGGGGCCGAGGAGAAATTGGAGAGCGGCAAGGATCGCATTGATGTTCCCGCCATTCGGGACGGGTTGTGTCTGCACAATCTGTTTCAGTCCGGCATGGTGCTTCAACGGGACAAGCCTGAGGATTCCGCGACCAAGAATTCTTCAAACTCAAAATCTATGCGCTCCACGAAGCCAAGTACGCTTTAGTCGGATGAACCTGAAAAGTCATTCCGCGCTAGTCGCGGGGAGGGGGGACGTTGTTAAAATGGCGACCGTTACGAGCTGGGATCGGTTCCAGGCTCAAGCCATCTGGGGAATCCCGGGTAAATCCACTCCGGAACCGACTTCTCTACGCCATCGACCTGCTAAACTAGATCTAACTCCGGCTTCCGCCTCAATGACTCGACTCTCCATCCTCGCTTGCGCGCTCATCGTAGGACTCATGCTCCCGATCGATTCGCCGCGCGGCAACATCGCCTCCGCTGCCGACGCGCCGACCTTGTTGCTCGACGCGTCGAAGGTGTTGCTCGACGCGTCGAAGGTCGACACGCTGATCAAGCCGTTTCTCGCGGCGCATTGCAATCGGTGCCATGGTGCCGCGAAGCAGGAAGGCAAGCTCCGGCTCGACACGTTGCCGCTCAACTTCACGGCCTCCGACTCGGCCCGACATTGGATCGAGACGATGGATCGGCTCAACGCCGGCGAGATGCCGCCCGAAGGAGAGCCGAAGCCCGAGGTGCATCAGTCGCGCGCCGTCGCCGTGTGGCTGGCGGCCGAACTGCGACATGCAGCGCGGCAATCGCTCACGCACGGCGGCCGTGTCGTGCTGCGGCGGATGAACCGCATGGAGTACGCCAACACGATTCGCGATCTGTTCGAGATGGCCGCGCTGCCCGGCGAGAGCCCGCTCGAGATTCTTCCTCCCGACGGCACGGCCGAAGGGTTCGACAAAGTCGGCGCGGCGTTGATGCTCGATCCGTCGCTGTTGGAAAAGTATTTCGAAGTCGCGGCCCAAGTGGCGGCCCGAGCGATCGTCGATGGTCCGCCGGAGTTCGCTACGCATAAGAAGCGGTTCGAGTTCGAAGACACGGCGAAGAACCGCGCAATCAACTATCTCTGCGCGAGCGCCTACTTCGAGTGCCGCGAACACGATGCCCTGCTCTACGACGGCGGCGCTCGCTCCTTCGGAAGGAAAATCTCATGGCCAAGCAAGACTACATCCCCAAGCCGGACCCCGAACTGGTCGCCTGGCATGACAACTTCAACACGCAAGTCGCCGCGCTGGCCGCGACGTTCGGGTTGGTCGCGGCCGATACCGCTGCCGTCGCCGCCACGAACACCGAACTGCACGCGAAGTTCAACGCCTCGCAGGCCGCCAAGGCGACAGCTCAGGCCAAGAACACGGAGAAGTCGGCCGCGTTCGCCGCCGGAGTCACCAGCACGCGAGCACTAGCCAACCGGATCAAGGCGCATCCCGTGGCGTGGCGGCCCGGTACAGGAGGTAATCACGTGAGTTCAAAGAGGTCTATCATGAGAATAAAGAGGTCTATCATGAGAATGTTGGAGGGGTTCGGAATCGTCGTTTCGTCGCGGCAAGTTGGAAGGCGCGGATCGATCGTCAAGCGGAGGGGGCCGCTTTCGGCTGTGATCGCGCTTGTCCTGGGGTGTGTTGTGCCCGCGCTCGCCGGTCCGCCATCCGCAGAAGTACCCGACTTCGCGGTTCGCGTCCGCGTGGTCAAAGCCGACGGCGCGGCGCCGGCGGCGGGCGACACGTTTACCGTGGGGCTGCGGTACCTCCAGAGCGGCACGAACCTGCCGTTTCAAGGTTCGGCGTGGAGTCCGTGGGCGGAGTCCACTCGAGCGGGTATCCAGGCGGAACTCGGGGAAGGGCACAACAGCCGGAACGGCCTCTGGCAATTCGCGATCCTGTGCTCCGTCCAGCGAACGGGCAAGGCCGTCGGCCGGCTCGATCTGGAGGTCGAAACCCGGATCGCCAACGGCGAGACGAACCGCACGCCGGCGGAGTTGCACGGAACGACGGTAGGCGTGATTCTCTGGCGCGACGAGAAGCGGGCCGTTCACATCGATACCTTCGCGGGTCATGGCCGGCGGGTGTACGACGCCGCGATGCGCGATGCCGTGCTGCCGGCGGCTGATCGTCCGAAACACATCGTGTTCGGCGATCGCTATGAGAACTACGACTCCGATGCCGTGTGCTGGCGTGAAGGCATTAAGCGTCTGGCCGGTCTGGGTTTCAACGCCATGCACGGCGTTCCCGCCGTCTTCACCCCGGCCGTGCGGGAGGCGGGCGTCAACCGGCTCTGGGGCGCCGTGTACAATCCGCCAGGCTACGCCTTCAATTTCGCCACCAACCGCCAGGAGGTGTTCCGCACGTTCGCCGCCGGCCAGATCGGCCCTGCGCTCGCGGCCGGGTGGAAACGCGAGGAGATCGCGTTCTGGGTCACCAGCGACGAACCCGGTTGGTATTACCCGGCCGTCTATCGGCAGTTCAACGAGGATCCGGCCGCTCTGGAGAGCTTTCACGCCTATCTGCGCGAGCGGGGGCTCTTGCCGCGCGATCTCGGGCGCGCCGACTGGAAGGACGTGCGTCTGATCGGGCGCCGTGAGTACACGGACCTGCCCTCCCGCCGCCTGTTCTACTGGTCGAACCGGTTCGTGCCCTGGGCCTCGTCGCGCTTCTTCTCCGAGGTCACGCGCGCCTACGAGTCGGAATTGCGGACCGGATTCCCGGTCATTGTCAACTTCAACAACTTCGGGGGCGGGTTCTATCAGCCCGGCCTCAGCGGCCACAACCGGGATGCCGGGAATCCCAACGTCGCCGGGGGACAGCATGACTGGCTTGAATTCGGCCGCCTGCGCGGCACGACGTGTGTGGCGACGGAGGATTGGTTTGGCGATGGCTGGGCCTCGCAGTGGTCCTACTATGCCGCGCGGGTCCGCTCGGCGGGCGAGCTTTCCGGGGGCGGGTTCGGAGCGCTGGTGATTCCGCGAGAGTCCGGCCAGCAACCCGAAGGCATGGCGCAGAAACTACTCGCCCTGGTGGGCCAGGGCGCCAAGACCATCCAGTTCTTTACGTTCGGGCCGGAGTATTACTTCCCGGGCAACTGCTATTCCGAGAATCCTGCCGTGTTCAAACCGCTTGCGTTGGGCATGGGGATCATCGGCCGGGCGGAGGATCTGCTATATCCCGGTCGGATGCGGAGACCGGAGACGGCAATCCTGATGCCGCAGAGCGCGCAGCTCTGGGATTTCGACGGCCAGGACGTCGCCCCGGGAACCCTGGACGAAGCCACCAACGTTTACATGTACCGCCGGCGCATGGCCTACATGTCGGAGACCTATGGCCTCTACCAGGCCCTGCAACGCGCGGCCATCCCCGTGCAGATGATCGACGAGGAGGCTTGCGCCGGCCGCGAACTGGAGGGCTACAAGGTCATCTACCTGTCGGCGCCCGATCTTCCGGAAGAGGCTGCCGAGGGGCTGCTCAAGTGGGTACGGGCGGGCGGGACCCTGGTCATGACGGCGGGCAGCGGCTTGTTCGACCGGTATCACCAGCCGCTGAGCCTTCTGGCCGACGCCGCGGGCGCGATTCCTGACCGGGCGCTGCGCCCCATGGCGGGAGGCGCCCATTCGTTCGACACCATGCTGGAAGGGCCTGTGCTCACCACCGGCACCAACACGGTGCCGTCTTTCGGCGATCGTGAGCAGTTGACCGTTAAAGGCGCCGCAGTCAAAGCCACCTTCGCGGATGGGACGCCTGCCCTGATCGAATGTGACGTCAAGCGGGGACGAATCCTGCGTTTCGCGTGTTTCCCGGGAATCTGTTACGCTCGCTCGGATTTAGCCGCGGGTTGGCGTGAACTGATCGCGGCGCCTGTGCGCCAGGCGGGCGTCACGCTTCCGGTGATCGTGGATCGGCCCCAGATCGAGGCGCTTGCGTTGTATAGCGACCTCGGCGTGGCGGTGACGTTGCTCAACTGGAGCGGTAGCGTGCAATCCAACGTGACCGTCGTGGTGCGCTCGGAGCGCGAACCGGCCCGGGTGGTGTCGGCGCGCAAGGGCGCGTTGAAGGGGGACTTCAAGGCGGCGGCGAACGGACCTTTCAAGTTTGAGACCACGGTAACGGTGGACTTGGCTGACGTGGATGTACTGTCGGTGTATGGGCGATAAACAAATCCCGATTCGGGAAAGAGGAGAACAAGATGATGAAGGCATGGTGGATGGTCGTGGTGGCGGTACTTATGACGGGTGCCCGGTTGGCAACGGCGGCGGAGGTGGTCGTGGCGGAAGGGGAGGCCTTCCTGCCGCAGGGCAAGGGCTGGGCGGTCGCGCCCATGGACGAGAGCTACGCCTCCCACGGCTACGGCGGCATGTGGCTCACGCACGGGGCCTGCCTCGGCGCGGCGGCCGACACCAAGGACGAGGTGGCCGTCCAGACCGTGACGATCCCCGCCGCCGGCGCCTACCGCGTGTGGAGCAAGTACCAGGCACCGCCCTACTTCAACTACCTGCACAAGATCGAGGTGGTGCAGAACGGCAAGAAGGTGTTCGAGCACGTCTACGGCAAAAAGGGCACCGACCGGCTCTGGAGCTTCAGCGGCGAGAGCAACGAACTCTGGTGGTTCTGGGGCGTGGACCACGACGCGGCCGAGGCGCCGAAGAATCTGGTCCCACTCGCCGCCGGCACCGCCGAGATCCGGCTCGTCACCGTCGCCAATCCCGCGCCGGCCGGGAAGCGGTTCGTCGACTTCGTGGTGCTCACGACGGAGCCGGCCGACACCTACCAGGGCTTCAAGCCCTACAAGGTGGCCTCGCCGTTCACGCTCGAGGCGCTCGCCCAGACGAAGCTCTTCATCCGCTTCAAGAACAATGCGGCCGCGCCGGCCAAACTCAAGATCAACACGCCCATCGGCCACTACCAGCCCGACTACGCCGCCCGCTCGACCGAGATTCCCGAGGCGGGCCCCGTGCCGCCGGGGCAGTGGAGCCCGTGGGTCAATATCGGGCCCTTCTGCCGGCTCGTGCACGATGAGGGGATCATCGTGTCACTGCCGGGCGCGAGCGGACCGATCGAGATCGAGGCGGCCCGCGACGCCGCGGGCAAGGAGCCGGCCGGTGCGGTCAAGCTGCCGGATGGCGAGACGTTCATGGTCCCGCTCGACATCGTCTGGAACAAGCAGAAGACGATCTTCGCAAGCCAAACCCGGGCCGAGGAGCTGACCCGGCTCGCCAAGACCACGTGGCGGACCCGCAACGGCGGCCGCAAGCCGCAGTCGATTCTCTACTATGCCGCCTTCAACCAGCTCGATCGGCCGTGGGCCGCTGCCTTGAAGGACGCCCTCGGCTACAACACGCTCCTGCCCGACGCCTACCCGCACGCCGCGGTGGACGGCTACCACCAGCACTGCCACAACCCTGACGAGTTGAAGCGGTACGTGGCCACGCTCTCCGACGCCCAGAAGAAGGCGTTCAAGGTGATGAGCTTCGGCGACGAGATCTCGCTCGGCGAGATCAACTGGGCCGACCCTGCGATGCAGACGAAGTTCACGGCCTGGCTCAAGGCCCGCGGCGTCACGGCCGCGGATCTCGGGGGCCTCGCGCCCGCCGCGGCGAAGCTCGCCGACCGGGCGACCAACCGCCGCGTCGGCTGGTACGCCCAGACCTTCAACGAGGAGGAGCGATTCGGCTTCTACCGCGACCTGACAACGCAGGCCAAGGCACTCCTCGGCCCGCAGGTCGAGACCAGCGCGAACTACTCGCCTCACCACATGCCGATGTACTACGGCCCGATCTACCAGTGGATCGACATCTTCAAGCAGAACGGCATGACGATGTACTGGGCCGAGGACTACGTCTTCAGCGTGCCGATGCCACCGCAGATCATCTCCTGGATGCTGGCCACGGTCCGCTGTGGCGTGAAGTACAACAAGCAGAAGGTGCACTTCTACGTCATGCCGCACGCGCCGGGCCAGCGGGCCGACTTCCTGCGGCGGAGCATGATCTACGCGCCCGGCGCCGGCGTGAACCACGTCGACAACTTCTGGGTGGCGCCCCCCGAGTCGTTCACGGAGAACTCCGTGGCCTGGGGCTATACCGACACGTTCCAGGCGATCCACGAATCGATCTATGACACGGCGGAAGCCGAGCCGCTCCTGACGGGCGCGGCGGTGCGGCCGGGCCGCGTGGCCGTGCTCTTGAGCAAGGCGACCGACCACAACGAGCGGCTCGCGCAAATCCCGAAGGCGCAGGACGCACTCATGGCCACCTGCAAGAACGCGCCGGCCACGACCCAGCAGATCATCGGGCGGGTCGAGGCGCAGATGCTCTACCTCGCGCTCCTCCACGGGCAGCATCGCGTGGACCTGATCACCGAGGACGATATCGCGCTCGACAATATTTTGGCGAAGTACGGCGTCCTCCATGTGGCGGGCGAATGGATCGGCCACCTCGTGCCGGCGAAGCTGGAGGCGTGGGTCAAGAATGGCGGAATTCTGTACGCCTCCGGCGGACTGGGTGTCTTCAACGAGTTCAACGAGCCCGATCCGGCGCTCCTGAAAGTGCTGGGCCTCAAGTCGGCGGAGACATCGAAGAACCTGGCGGTAATTCGGCCCGTGATGGAACTGCCTGTCGCGCCGCCGATCGGCGAGATCACTTTCGAGGGGGGTAGGATCCGGGCGGTGGGCCTGAAACAGACCCTGACGCCGGCCGACGCCACCGTGCTGGGCAAATGGGCGGACGGCAAGCCCGCCGTGACGGTCCGCGAACTGGGCAAGGGCAAGGCCTTTGCGGTCGGCACGCTCGCCGGTTGCTCCTACATAAAGTCCGGCCTGCCCGTGCAGCCGTTTCCGCGTGGCGGGAACCTCTGTCCCGTAACGCCGACGACGTTCGATCCAGCGGCGGCGAAACTGGCGCGGTTGGGCGTGGACGCCAAATCGATCGAAGAGCCGGCGGTTTGCGACAATTCATTCGTCGAAGCCCTCGTCATGGACGGTCCCAAGGGCTCGGTGCTAACGCTGGTGAATTGGACCGACAAGCCGATTACCGGGTTGAAAGTGGCGGTGCGTCTGCCGGCCAAGCCGAAAGAAGCTCGCTCCGTACAGGCCGGCAAGGCGGTCCCGGCCGAGTTCAAGGACGGCATCCTGACAGTGACCACCGACCTCGAGTGGGCGGACTATATCCTGCTACCGAAATGACGAGGCTGGGTTGAAGCACGCAGTGGCACTCAGCACGAGTGCTCGACTCAGATCCACGCACCTCTGGCGACCGTGCGGTCGATCGACGGAAAGTGAGTTCAAAATGACGGAGCGACCTAGGTTAATTAGCGCGTTGATTGTCTGGGGGTGTCTTTGGCTCGCCGCCTATGACGTCCTGTCGGCCGCGCCGCCCGGCCCTCCGACGGAGGTCGAATTGCAAAGAGACCTCGTTGGCTATTGGAAGCTGCAAGGGGACTGCCGCGATTCGTCGGGAAAAAACCATCATGGCACGAATCACGGGGTCGATCTGAAGACCGGCCGCTTCGATGGACGCTCCGCCTATGTCGAAGTCCCGACCAGCGAGTCGCTCCGACTGGGACAAGGGGACTTCACGATCTCCGCTTGGGTCCACACCGACCCGATCGTCGACGACACGCTGGGGGATGTTTTCAGTTGGTACGATCCGCGGGCTCGCCGAGGGGTGACGTTGAACCTGAAGGCCAGCTCCGGCGGCTATCAGTCGTCCGGCGATGACCGGCACGTTTACTTCGGCATCGACAACGCGAAGCTCGGTTCGTGGCAGGATTGCGGGCGCCCCAGTCCGACCAGCAACTACGTCAGTAACTCGCTGACCGTGTTCAACGGCCACTTGTATGCCGGCATCATCGACGCTCAGAACGAAGCCGACTGGTGTCACGTCTTCCGTTATGCCGGCGGGAAGAAGTGGATCGACTGCGGTCGAGTCGGACCGCACAAGACGACCGGTGTGATGGGGCTCATCGTGCATCAGGGGAACTTGTATGCGGGGACTTCGACGTATGACTGGACCCGCGTCTTCTCCGGCGAGTACCAGCCCGCTCGCGTCTATCGCTATGAGGGGGGAACGACCTGGACCGATTGCGGTCAGCCCAGCGAGATGCTCCGCATCAACTGCATGGCGACCTATGGTGGGAAGCTGTATGTCGGCGGCGATCGCGGGCTGCCTCCGCCGGGCGAGAAGCAATGGACCGGCCGCCCGTATCGCGTCCATGTCTGGGAGGGGGGCACGAAATGGTCCGTCGCCGGCAGCTTGCCCGCCGAGCCGCCGAAGAACTGCTATCCCCATGCGATGGCGGTTCACGACGGCAAGTTGTATGTCGGCTACCCGAACGTCTACGCCTTCGACGGACGGACTTGGGAATTCGCCGGCACACCGATCGGCAACACGCCGCTCGATCAGAAGCCGTTTCTGCAAGTGCATTCGTTGGAGGTCTTCCGAGGCAAGCTCCTGGCCGGCATGTGGCCGGAGGCACGAGTCGTCGAGCATCAAGGTGGCGAGCAATGGACCGATCGCGGCCGCTTGGGTGACGGCACGGAGATCAACGCTCTGACGGTCTACAACGGCAAGCTCTTCGCCGGAGCGATCCCGCGCGGCGAAGTCTCGCGGTACGACGACGAGCGCGGTTGGACCTCGTTGCACAAATTCTTCTCGCCCCCCGGCTGGGAACCCGGCCCACCGACCGACCCTGTGCGCGAAGAGATCAACAATTGGACTCGTGTCACGAGCCTGACCGTCTATCAGGGCCTGCTCTTCGCGAGCATCGGCAGTTGCACCAGCGCCGTGCAGGACGCCCCCGCCGGTGTGCGCGGCAGCGTCTATTCCCTGAAGGCCGGCGAGTGCATCTCCTTCGACGAGGATCTCGGTGCCGGCTGGAAGCACTTGGTGGCTCAACGTCGCGGCGGAGAACTTCGGCTCTATGTCGCTGGCCGAATGGTGTCGAAGTCCGCGCCGTTCTGGTCCGAAGACTACGATCTCTCGACCAGCCAACCGCTCCGGATCGGCTTCGGCGAGCAAGACTTTTTCACCGGCAAGATTCGAGAAGTGCGGCTCTACCGCCGCGCGTTGACGGAGCCGCAGATTCAAACGCTGTCACGGACTTCGCCATGAAGGGTTTGTGTCAAAGCGTCTGTTTGAAGAGGCGATTAACCGAAATTATGCACCGTCCCACATCAACCCGACGCGCAAGCGAGGCTCGCGTTAAGACATGGCCTCGCTTGCGCGTCGGGTTAGTGTGTGACACACTGTCACGGATAACTCCTGTCGGTGCATTATTCGGGTGAAATCGATGACGGACATCAGAGCCGATGTGGCACTCCTCACCGAGCAGCGGTACACGGCTGCTGTTGCTGTCGAGGGGGATTGGTATCTGGACAACATCCTGCGCGATGACCAGTTGTTGCAAGCGGCCTTGGCGCGTCACGGCATCTCCTCGGTGCGGATCGACTGGGCCAGCCCCGATGTCGATTGGTCGCAATTCCGCTGCGCCGTCTTCCGAACGACGTGGGACTACTTCGAGAGGCAAGCCGAATTCGCCACCTGGCTGAACCACGTCCGAAGTCAAACGCGACTCTGTAACGATGCGGCACTCATCTCCTGGAACATGGATAAGCACTACCTCGCCGACCTGGAGGCGAAGGGGATTCCGATCGTGCCGTCGCAGTTCATCGAACGGGGCAGCACGCTTGTGTTGCACGAACTGCTTGACGAATCCGGCTGGGACGACGCCATTCTCAAGCCGTGCATTTCCGGAGCGGCCCGTCACACGTATCGCCTCAATCATGAGACGGCCGCGCCACTGGAGCCTGTCGTGCGGCAATTGCTGACCGACGAATCGCTCATCCTGCAACCGCTCCAACAGAGTGTGCTGCGTGACGGCGAGGACACGCTCATGTTCTTCAACGGCTGCGTGACTCACGCGGTGCGGAAAGTCCCCAAGCCCGGCGACTTTCGCGTCCAGGATGATTACGGCGGAACGGTCCATCCGCATGAACCGTCAGCCGCTCAAATCGAATTCGCCCAACGAGTGCTGGCCGCGTGTCAGCCCGCACCGGCCTACGGCCGCGTGGACTTGGTCCGGGACAATCACGGAAACCTCGCGGTCATGGAGTTGGAGCTGATCGAACCCGAACTCTGGCTGCGAAACCATCCTCCCGCAGCGACCGCATTCGCTGACGCCATTGCCAAGATCGTTGTCGCCTGACGCATCGCTGGGCCGACTTGAAGAACGGCGGGTTAATCCGCATTCCGAAAATTAGCCGCGCGGCGCTAGCCCCGGTTCATGCCGTGTAACCGCAATACCGTTCAATTAGCCATAACCACGCATTCTTCAAAGCGTTTCATCAAGGGTTTGAGTCGTCGATGATGGGGACGCTTTTTATTCCACTTGGACATTTTTCGTTT
>CAMDDX010000149.1 GCA_945893075.1 Planctomyces sp. SH-PL62
TCGGATGCCGGCGACAGCATTGCCATTCGCCAGAACGCGACGAGCCTGCGGGTCGAAGTCGTCGCGAATGGCCTGCTGCTGGGAACGGCACCGAACGTCCCGACCAGCACCGTCACGTCGATCGTCGTCAAAGGGGGCGACGCGGCGAATAACATCGACCTGAATCTCGTGACCAACCTGACGTTTCCGTCGCTGACCGGCATTCGCCCCATCTTTGTGGACGGCGGCAATGGCGACGACTCGATCGTTGGCTCACCAACCTACAGTGATAGCCTGCTGGGCGGCGATGGTGTTGATAGCCTCGATGGCCAGGCTGGCAATGACACGATCAACGGGGGCGACGGCCGCGATTCGATCACCGGCGGCGACGGCAATGACAGCCTGATCGGCGGCGACGGCAGCGACACGATCACCGGCGACCTGGGCAACGACACCATCACCGGCGGCAACCACGCCGACTCGATCATGGGTGGTGACGGTGCGGACATCATTGATGCCGGTCAGAGCAACGACACGGTGTCTGGCGGCAATGACAATGACACGATCAACGGCAGTGACGGTCAGGATTCGCTGTCGGGAGATGCCGGGGACGACTCGATTCTGGGTGGCGGCGACGACGACTTGATCGCCGGCGGGGCGGACAACGACATCCTCACGGGACAGTCCGGCAACGACTCCGTTTCGGGAGATGACGGCAACGATCAGGTGTCGGGCGGAGCGGGCCACGACAGCGTCTCCGGCAACTTGGGGAGTGACACGGTCAACGGCGAAATGGGCGATGACATCGTCAACGGCAACGAAGGGGATGACACCGTCTTTGGCGGGAACGGCAACGACGTGTTGCGCGGTGACGGAACAGCCACGGTTGGCGGTCCCGCCGGCAACGACCGACTCAACGGCCAGGGGGGCAACGATACGCTGCTGGGGGGCGGAGGCGCTGACAACCTGGATGGTGGCATCGGCAACGATACCGTCGATAGCGCGGACCCGATCCCTGAGGCGACACCATTGACGATTTCGATCGTTGGCAGCAGCGTGGTCGAAGGAGATGCCGGCTCGGCGCTTCTGAACTTCACGTTGACGTTGTCACAATCCAGCTTCCTGCCGATCTCGGTCGACGTGCAGACGGCAGATGGCTCGGCCAGCCTCGTGAATCTGGATTACCTGGCGCTGACTCAAACGGTCACCTTCGCGCCCGGTGCCACGACGGCGACCGTGGCCGTGCTGGTGACCGGTGACGTGGTGAATGAAGTCGATGAAACTGTCCGTCTGGTGCTCAGCGCACCGACGAACGGGGCACGCCTGCTGAATCAGGAAGGGACCGGCACGATCACCAACGACGACGCCCCGCCCGCCCAACTCTTTGCGTCAATGTTCGCCGGCGATCTCTATCGGGTCGATCAAACGACGGCCGCCACGAGGCTCATCGGCAACACGAACCAATTCGCCGTTCACGACATCGCGCAAGACGCGAATGGTCAATTGATTGGGTACTCGCAATTCGGTCCTCTGTTGTTCTCGATCGATCCGGCCACGGCCGCGTCGCAGATTACCACCTTCGTCAACGGGACGCTGTTGGGATTCAATATCGAAGGGGACATGGCGTATGACACGGTCAATAACCTGATTTACTACGTCACCTTCACCAACACCGGTAACCCACATCTCTTCCGCATCGATCCCACGAACGGAACGGTCGTGGACGTCGGAAACATCGTGGTCGGGAACGCGAACCTGGCCGCGAATGGCGACAGCGTGGATATGGACTATTTGGCGATCCGCAATGGGACGCTGTTCTGCGTCATTGCCGGCGGCATCACGGGGGCCAATGCCAACTTCAATGGCGCGCTGTTCTCGATCGATCCGACCACGGCCGCCGCCACTCGCATCGGTGCGCTGGGAGTCAACCTGGCTCCGCTGACCGGCGGATTGGACTACGATGCGGTGAACGATCAGTTCCTGCTGTTGGAAGCGGTGACCACGAACTTGTATCGGGTTTCGCCCACGACGGGTGCGGCGACCCTCGTCGGGAATACCGGCCTGCCTTCCAGCTTCTTTGATGCGCCCACAGGACTTTCCTTTGCGATTGTCGCGGCTCAAGCGGCACCGACTGTTTCGGTCGGTAACGTCAACTTGATCGAGGGAGATACCGGAACGCAGGCCGTGATGTTCCCAGTCACCGTCCAAGCGACGGGCGGCAACGTGACAGTGGACTACCAGACGGCTGATGGCACGGCGACGGCCGGCAGCGATTACATCGCGACCTTTGGGACGTTGAACTTCGGTCCCGCCGGTGGCACTCAGATGGTTGCGGTCTTGGTCAATGGCGACTTCCGTTTCGAGGGAGATGAGACGTTCTTCCTGCAACTGACGAACGTCACTGGCGCGGCCATCGACAGCGGTTCCGGCATCGCGACGATCGCCAACAACGACGTCGCTCCCTTGGGAGACACGCTGCTGGGGAACACCGGCAACGACACGCTGATCGGCGGCCCGGCGGATGACTTGCTCAATGGCGACGGTGGGAATGACTTGCTGCTGGGCAATGCTGGCAACGACACACTGCTGGGGGGCGGTGCGGCCGACACGCTCAATGGAGGTGACGGGAATGACTCGCTGGATGGCCAAGGAGGGCCGGATCTCATCGAAAGCGGGACAGGGGACGACATCTTTGTGTGGCAAGGTACGTTCTCAGGCAGCGATACCGTCACGAACGCTTCCGGTGCGGATGGCGTGCAAGTCCTGCTGGGTGCGACTGCGAACAACGTCACGATTACCCAATCGGCGATTCCGGCGGACGGCACGATGGGTCTGATTCAGATCACGGACGGCACCGCGAAGTTGACGATCGATTCGTCGATCGGCCAGGTCACGGTCAACTCCGGAGCCGGTGACGACACGGTGACGGTGGGCGACCTCGACACGGTTTGCCGAGCCTCGCTCGTGATTCAAGGGGACGCCGGCAACGATTTGCTCTCGGCTCTCAACGCGAAGGTCGGCGTCATTCGCATCCTCATCGAGGGAGGAGCCGGCAACGACACGCTGATTGGCAGTCTGGGTGGCGACACACTGGATGGCGGAGCCGGCACCGATCGTTTGAAAGGTGGCAATGGCAACGACCTGCTCCAAGGTGGGACCGGTGCGGACTCGATCAATGGCGAGAATGGCGATGACACGCTGCTAGGTGGCGACCTTAACGACTCTCTGACTGGCGACGGGGCCGACACGCTAGGAGGCGACGCCGGTAACGACAGCCTGGGAGGCGGACTCGGCAACGATGTGCTCAACGGCGGGGCAGGTAGCGACACGGCTCGCGGCGGCGACGGTGACGACACCATCAACGGTGGCGACGGCAACGACTCGCTGTTGGGCGAGAGTGGTCTCGACAGTTTGAATGGCAATGCCGGTGACGACACGCTCGACGGTGGCCGTAACAACGACCTGCTCAACGGCAGCGACGGCAACGACAAAATTCGTGGCGACCACGGCGACGACACGATCAACGGTGGCCTCGGTGACGACACCATCAACGGGGGCGACGGCGATGACATCATCGGCGGCGGTGACGGAAATGATTTGCTGGGCGGCGGTGATGGCGACGATAGCATCAGCGGCGGTGCCGGCAACGACACCATCAGCGGCGGCGACGGAGACGACCTTCTGCTCGGTGGCAGTGGCAGCGACATCGTGCTGGGCGACCAAGGCGATGATCAGGTCAACGGGCAAGGTGCCACGAACACGATCTCGGGCGGACAAGGGGACGATACGCTGTTCGGAGCACCCGGCGACATCAACGAGAGCTTCGTGCTGTCGGCCGCATTGCTGACGGCTCTCAGCGCGACTTAACGGTGCATTTCTCAACCGCAGCCCGGCTTTCTCACGGAAGCTGGGCTTTGTTGATGATCGGCGTTTCCAGCCCAGAGTTCAGCGAACGGGACAGCTCGCCGCAAACCGCGACGTCGGCCACGAACAACCTTATCAAGCCTCACAGCCCAGTCCCCAGCTCGCCTCACCCGGCAGCCTCACAACGATTGCCCAACTAGAGCCTTGCAAGCGATTTCCGCTTCGGTCATGTTACGACCTTCTGACTTGGGCCGACTTCTTGGCGAGATCGACTCGCGGTGTCCCTCGGCTGAATTGTGACCTTTTCGTGAACTCGCATCCCCGCGGGTACCCCCACAGAAATCACTGAAAACACAACACGAGGAAACAACATGAGAACTGCCGGTTGCATACCGTTGAGAAGTTGGATCACTCAGAAGCCGGCTCTCGCGATGATCGCCCTCTTGGCCTCTCTTTCGTGTGGCTTGGCGAACGCGGAAAACTGGCCGCAGTTCCGAGGTGCGGACGGCTCCGGCATCAGCACGCAAAAAGGGATCCCGGTCACTTGGAGCCAGGGGGACTACGCCTGGGATGTGGCGATTGATGGAATCGGTCACGCTGCTCCGATCGTCTGGGGCGACCATGTGTTTGTGACCTCCGCCGAAGATGCGGGAGCGATCCGCTGGCTGATCAGCCTCGACGCGAAGACCGGAAAACAACGCTGGTCCCGATCCATCGGCATGAACCGCGACCGGCCAGTCAATGCGAAGGGGAGCAATGCTTCGAGCACTCCGGCCACTGATGGCGAGCGGGTCTATGTCCTCTTCTCCGACAAAGAAAACTATCTTGCCGCCGCTTACAACTTCGCGGGCGATCTGCTCTGGCGGCGAAACCTCGGCACGTACGAAAGCCAGCATTGCCTGGGCGTCTCGCCCATCGTGGTCGATGACATGTTGATCGTCTGCAACGATCAGGATGGGCCGAGTTCGATCTACGCTCTCGACACGAAGACCGGAACCACTCGCTGGGTCACGCCGCGAGCCTTTCGCGGTCAATCCACATCGTATTCCACGCCGATCGTCGTTCGCGAATCGAACCAGCCGCCGCAGCTCATCTGTGCCAGCGGGGCCGCGGGGATCACCAGCCTCGACTTGCGAACGGGAGCTCTCAACTGGCAGACGGAAGAGTTCCCACTGCGAACGGTCGCCTCGCCGGTTTACGGCGGCGGACTGCTGATCGCGTCGTGTGGTCAAGGTGGCCGTTATGGAGTCTTGCAGATCGCGATTGATCCGCAGACGCGCGACGAGCAGGGGCGGCCCAAAGTCGTTTGGAAGCGCGAAAAGCTGATCCCCTATGTGCCCACTCCCATCGTGTATGGCGATCATCTCTACGAATGGAGCGACGAGGGAATCATCGTCTGCGTCGATCTGAAGACGGGGCAAGACGTCTGGACGAAACGCTTGGGTGGCAAATACAGCGGCTCGCTGTTGTGTATCGACGGCAAGATTTATGGCGTTGAAGAGGGGGGCAAAGTGACCGTTATCGAAGCTGGCCCGGAATTCAAAGAACTAGGAACGGCCGACCTGGGTGATAACACCTATTCGACGCCGGCGGTGGCCAACGGACGGCTGTATCTGCGCACGTTTTCTCGATTGAAGTGTTTGGTCGCTAAGTAAGGCTCATCGGCAACGCGAGTTGGATCGGTATCTGTAACGGAACTCAATAATGCCGAATTGGATCGGTAGAGATTGTCCCTCGTGTGGCGAATGGATGCCGCCCAATCAGGTGCGGTGCCGCAACTGCCGCACGCTGCTGAACGAGGATTTGAAACCGGACAGCGTGGTGGAGTTTCCTCAGTTCGTTCCGTTGCAGGAGGTCGCGAGCATGGTCGAAGTCTCACCCACCGGGTACTACATCCTCTGCCCGCATTGCGAAAAGGAACTGCGGATCAACCGCAAGTACGTCGGCCATGGTGTCTCCTGCAAGTTCTGCGCGGGTTCGTTCCGCTTCGACCTCTCCAGTCCCACCGCCAAGCCGGTCGCGTTCTATTCCGACTGCCCCTACTGCTCCGAAGAACTGCGCGTCGCTATCAAATACCTCGGCATGAAAGTGGCCTGCAAACTCTGCAGCGGCAAAATTCACTTCGTCCCCAACGGCAGCGACTGAATGTAGCCCGCTCTCGCCGAGAGCGGATCGCGAGCGAAGCTCGCGCGTATTCTGTAAATCCTCCATCGACCGATACCATGCACCGCCCAGCCGCTCTCGGCGAGAGCGGGCTACACTCATGCCGATCGCATCCACATTCGCCCCCGGCACCGCCATCCTGCTGATCGCTCACGGCAGCCGTCTTGCCACCGCCAACGCCGACTTGCTCCAACTTGCCGAGCAACTGCGTTCCCGCTTCCCCGACCAGATGATCGAGACCGCGTATCTCGAACTCACCGAGCCAACCATCCCGCAAGGTGCTGAACGCTGCGTCGCACACGGCGCGACGCGAGTCCTGCTGCTGCCGTACTTCCTCTCGGCCGGCACGCACGTCACCGAAGACCTGCAACGCTTCCGCGCTCAATTCGCCGAACAGTGGCCGCACGTCCGCTTTGATCTCTGCCCACCGCTCGGCCTGCACCCGCTGATGCTCGACATCGTGTGTGATCGGCTGAGCGAAGCAAAGTAGACGAGTCACTCCGTGACTCGTCTACTTTACGGCTTCGGCTCAACCTTCTGCCGTTGCGACAGCAGATAGCTGACCAAATCCAAGAACTCCCGCTCGGTCAAAACCTCGCCGACGTTGGCCGGCATCAGCGACAGATTCGACTTCACCCGTTCGTCGATGTCCGCCAGCGGTACGGTGAACTCTTTCCCTTTGTTATCCACCAACACCAGCGTCGCCCCTTCTTCGCGGCGAGACAGCCCGGAGAAGATCTTCCCGTCCTTCGTGACCACAGTCGTCGTGCGGAAGTTCACATCGACGTTCCGATTCGGATCGAGCACATCCTCCAGCACCCGCTCCAATCCGCGCTGGCCGATGCCATCCAGTTGCGGGCCAACGATCGTCCCCTTGCCGGCGATCTGGTGACACACGGCACATTGCTTCGTGAACAACGCCGTCCCCGCTTCTAGCGATGGCCGCTGCGCTGTGTCCTGATTCGACTGAGCCGAAAGGAACACAGTTCGCCGCTGCTCAACCAACTTGCGAAGTGCCTCGTCTTCGTCCGGCAGGGTAGAGGTCAGCTCGCTGATTTGCTTTTGCAACTCTTCCGACTTGATCGTGTCGAGCCGCTGCTTGACGCTCGGCCGAGTCAACAGCCTCGGTGAGACATGTCCGTCCTTCACGAGTCGCAACAAGGCATTCGCCCCCGTCGTGTCCGAGGCGAGCGACTCTGCAAGACGAAGTTGCAGCCGTTCGGGAATCGCTTTCACGACCGCGAGCAACAGCGTCTGCGTAGACCGGACGCCTACGTCCGGTCGATCCGTGCCCTCCTTCGTCGTAGGCTTCGAATCAGACCGGACGTGGGCGTCCGGTCTACGATCCCGCGCGACATCGTGAGCCACCTCATCGCGAAGCGACTCAGGCAACGACACATCGGCGATCAACGGCGCGAGTGCCGAGAGAATCGAATCCGGTTGCAAGGCCAGCACCGCACGCGCGAACGCCTCTCTGGCTCGCGCATCCGTGTCGCGTGAGATCAGTCGATCTGAAATTTGAGATTTGAGATTTGAAATCCGAAAGTCCGCCACCAGATTCGCCGCAGCAATCTGTTGATCAACACCTCGGCTGGGATTCAACGCCTCCACCGAAAACCGCCCCACCGCGAGCCACGCAAAGCCGCTGCCTTCATCCGCATCGAGCAGCTCGACGTAGCCACGTTTGCCGGCGAACTCCGCCAAGTCCCATTCGATCCGCTGAGCCGTGTCATTGCGCGGCGGCAGCGCCTCGCGCAGCAACGCGTGGGTCGAGGCGTCTCGCAGCCGGATGTAGTTCTTCGGGTTGAACGGAGCACCGGGCAGCCCGTTGTGTCCCGCGCAACAGAACGACAATTTCGCCGGCAACTCAAATGGCTCGCTGCGATACAGCCCGGTCAGTTGCTCCCCCTTCACCAAGCTGTCGAGGAAGAGCGACCCCTTGTCGCCATCTTGCGAAACCCGCGCCCGCAGCTCCCACGGATTGTCCGCCTTCGGCTTCCCCGACACGACCTCGTTCGCCCAAGACAAACTCACTCCGTGTGATGACTCCAACAATTGGCCCGCGAGTTCGCTTGCCCAATCGCGGAGCGACGCATCGGGTGATTCGCCTCGCTGCTGCAACGCAACTCGCAATGTGGCGAGCAGTCCGAGTTGTTGTTGAACGTCTTCGGCAAATCGCTTCCGCACGATTCCGACAAGCTGCTTCGCCACGTTCATGTCGGCATAGCGTGCCGCATGTTGCACCATCGGCAACAGTTTCTCAGCCGGCTCGTCGTATTTTTGAAGATGCCGAATCACGAAACCCGCAGCCTCGGCGGTTCTGATCGCGAGAGCAAAGTCGGTCAATTGCCTCGAAAAATCTTCGTCCAGCGGCGAGTTGCCCTGAGCTTCGAATTGACCGGGTGCCGCCAAACATTCTCGCACTGCCATGCGGACGACTTGGCGCAGGTGGCTGTCGTCCGCCGGAATGTGCTCATGACTCGTCAGCAACGCGGCGAGATTGACGGGCGACGGCGCTTTGCCCAGAGCATCGGCGGCGGCTCGTCGCACAAACGGGTTGTCGTCGTTCAGCCGATCGCGAATCGCGGCAGTCAACGGTTCATTGGAGTTATCCATCAGCTCGGCATTGAGCTTCATCACGATCGCTCGGACTTCGGGAGCTGCGTCTTTCGCGGCGGCGAGGATGTCTTTCTCGTCGCACTCCGTCGATTGGTCGAGCAGTGCGTAGGCCATGCTTCGCGCGTGCGGATTCTTCGACGAAGCCAGAACTTGGCGGAACATCGCCACCAAATCCGCATCGACCGCGAACGAGGGCATGCCGTTCGGGTCCGTGTAGTTCTGACAGGTCAAATCGTTGAGTCGCTCAAAAGCCAACGATCGGACTTTGAAATTCGCGTGGCCCAGCAGTTCGATCAACTCATCCGGCTTCGCGGTTCTCAAGTCCGGCATCTTGAACGGCGGCGTGGCCTTGTGAATCACTTTCCAGATGCGGCCACGATGCCGGTCGCGGCCGGGGTGTTTGAGATCGACTTCGTAGTGGCCGATGATTTTGTTGTAGAAGTCGAGGATGTAGAGCGCTCCGTCGGGGCCGCATTGCAGATCGACCGGGCGGAACCACGGGTCTTTCGAGATCACGAAGTCATTCCGCTCCTTCGCCAGGATCGTCGAGCCGTGATACTCCGGAGCATCGACGTTGACTCGGCTGGTCATCACGTTGCCGGTGAGGAACATCCCTTCCCACTCCTTCGGGAAGTGGCCGCCGTAGTACGCCACGATGCCACAGTTGGCGGTCGTGCCGTGCGTGTGGCTCATGATTTCGGGGACGTAGCCCAGGCCGTCGTGAGGTTTGCCGAAGCTCTGGTAGTAACCGCCACGCAGCAACTGCGTGATCGGCTTCGTGTGGCAGTCGGCGGTGAAGATGTTGAACAACGGATCGAAGCACATGCCGAACGGGTTGACCTGCCCGTGCGTGAAATGCTCGATGCGGCTGCCGTCCATGCGGAAGCGGAACGTGTTGCCCGACGACATCTCGACGACGTGACCGTCCTTGCCGGCGACCTTGCTGATATTGTTGAAACCGTGGCAGGCGTGAATCCAACCGTCGAAGCCGCGCCGAAAAGCGTTGCACATGCCGTGCGTGTCGCGCTCGTAGCCGAATGGGCCGTAGAGCTTGATCCGTTCGTCGCAGACGTCGTCGCCGTCGGTGTCGCGCAAGTCCCAGATGTAGGGAATGCTGTAGGCGATCGCCCCTTGAATCGTCTTGCCGGTCGCTTCGTCCTTGCGGCTGGGATACGGATAGATGCCGATCGGGATGTTGAGTCCATCGGCAAACGTCTTGATGACATCGGCTCGGCCATCGCCGTCGGTGTCGTGCAGGATCTTGACCGAGTCCCGCGCCGGCTTGTCGAGCGGCGCGGCCCACGGGTACTCCAGCGAGTCGGTGATCCACATCCGGCCGCGTTCATCGAAGGCCATGTTCATCGGCTTGAAGATGTCCGGCTCGGCAGCGACGAACTGCACCTCAAACCCGTCCGGGACCAGTAGCGCTTTTTGCTCGTCGGCTGGCGAGAGCGGATCGGTCGGCCGCACGCCAGCGGCGAATGGGTCTTGAGCGGCCAGCGGACTCACAAGCAACAGGGTCAGAGCAATCGCAGACAGACAGGCGAGCAGACGGTTCACGATGATGGCTCCTTGAGGGCGCGGATCGAAGTTGCGGGATGTTATCGTGCCCGGCAGGTCGCTCCAAAGCTGACGACGATGAGCTGATGGCGACCTGACGAATCCGTGTGATCCGTGTGATCCGTGTTCTGAGAACGAATGGAAAAGCACACGGATGACGCGGATCACACGGATTCGGATGGAATTGCCAGCGATACGCGACTGGTAAATTTGGGGCGTTGCGTGACTCGCGCTCGTAGGCCACACTGGCAATCCAACAGGAGTACGAGAGACATGCTGACTGCGACCGCCGAACAACTTTCGCTGGGACCTGCCGATGACATCCGAGTCGGCACGTCGCAGGTCTTTTTCGTCGAAGGCCGCGAGATCAGCGTGTTCCGTCGCGAGCAAAACTGGTTCGCGATCGACAACCATTGCCCGCACAGCGGAGCCTCGCTGGCGGCCGGGAAGTGCAGCGAGTCAGTGGTCACTTGCGGATGGCATCATTGGCAGTTCGACCTGCGGACCGGCGAAGCGATCGGCCGGCCGGGCTTCAAAGTCGGCACGCACTCGCTCGAAGTCCGCGATGGCGAGTTATGGATCACGCTTTCCTCGGAGCCTGAGATCACTCATCAAGCGGTTGGTCCCGCCGACGATGCTGCGAGCGAGATCGACCAGGCAGTCGATTGGCGGAATGCGTCGCGCTGTCTGGTCCGCTACGGGGCGATGGCCTGGACGGGCTACTTTCGGTATCGCTCGGCCGATCCGCTCGAATGCCGCCACGGTGAGCGAGTGCTGATTGAAACGCCGCGCGGCGTCGAAGTCGGCGAAGCTCTCTCGCCGCTGATGACCGATCCACCGCTCAATGACGTCGGCAAAGTGATCCGACCCACCGGCGAGTTGCAACGAAAGCTCACGGCGATGGAATCGTTCGAGCACGTTCGCGGACAACGTGATGCTCGGCAGCAAGCGCTCGTCCAAGAGTTACTGGCTGAAGCCTCGCGACGCATCGCCGAACTTGGCGTCGCCGTCGATGTCGTGGATGGCGAGCTGCTGTTCCACGGCAAGACGCTCGTGTTGTACTTCCTCGGCATTCCGACGGACGACTTGGGAGTGCTCGCCTCAGAACTCAGCCAAGCTCGCGAGTTCAACGTGATCTTCAACTCGGTCCTGGAAATCGCCGCCCCTGTCGCCTCGTGCGGCTGCAGCGGAGGCGGTTGCAGCGCAAAGTAGACCTGGAGTGCGGTGGCTCGACACCGCCCTCCATTCAATGCGGGAAAGTCGCGAAGAACGGTTCATCGCTGTTGCCGTGAGAGCAGGCTTTTGAGCGTCGAGCCTCACGATGTTGCCGTTCACGGAATCAAAGCTCAACCGCCGCGATGAATGGAGGGCGGTGTCGAGCCACCGCACTCCAGGATTACTTTTTCACCGCCACTGCCGTCAGCGGATCATCGGGCCACGGATGGCGCGGGTAGCGGCGGCGGAGTTCGCCGCGAATGATCGGGTAGGCGTTGGCCCAGAAGCTCGGCAGGTCGTCGGTCACTTGCTGCGGGCGGTAGTTGGGAGCCAGCAGATGCAACAGCACGGGGACTCGGCCACGAGCGACTCGCGGGGTCTCGCGCAATCCAAAGATTTCTTGGATGCGGACGGCCAAGATCGGTGAGCGACCCGGTTCGTACTCCAACGCGATGCGACTTCCGCTGGGGACGGTCCAGTGCGTCGGAGCTTCTCGCTCGACCGCCTGCCATTGCGCGGGCGTCAGCGCGGCTTGAATTGTTTCCACCCACGGAGCGTTTCGCAGATCGGCCAGCGAGCGGCGTCCGAGACACAGACTCGGCAACAGCGATTGCAACTGCGCGTCGTCGAAGGTGGGGAGGTTCAACTCTGGCAACCAATCGCGCAGGCACCGAACGCGGGCGAGGAATCGTGCCGCGGGCGAATCGTCCTTCGGTCGCACAGCGTCCCAATGAGTTGTCGCGGCTTCGGCCAGCATTCGCGCGACCGAGTCGCCGTCTGGCAGCGGGGCAGGGGACTCTTCCAGAATTAGATCGTCCCAACTGACTCGTCGCCGAGCTTGGACTCGGCCGCTCGGCTCATCGAAGAAGACTTCCGTTCCGACCGTCAGCATTTCGTCCGGCAGCCAACTGCGATCAACGGCCGATGCGGATCGGACCAGCGCTTCACTGCCGCTCCCCTCGACGTCGAGACACAGAAACAACTCGGCTTGAGTAACTCGGCTCTGCGGGCCGAGCTTCACGCCACGCCCGCCGACCATCACGCCGCGCGGCCTGTTGGCTTCACGCCGCTTTGCCAACCGATCCGGAAATGCGGCGAGGAGTGCGCGTAGCAGCGCCTTTTCTTTGGAGTGCGGTGTGTCAGCACCGCTTTGGAGTTCTGAAGGGTGAGACAATCCAAAGCGGTGCTGACACACCGCACTCCAAAGTTGCTCCTTCGTCTGCACGACGAACTGCGCCGCTCCGCGCGAGATGATTCCGAACGATGTTGCCTCGCGACCCGTTCGCTCGAACTCCTCCAACGCTTCGACACGGTCGAGCACGTCGGACTCAGTCACCTTGTGGCGCACGCGGCTCGCGTGCGACTCAAACGGATCACGCTCGGACAACAACGCCGCAGCCAGCGCCGCCCGCTCTGGCTGTCCGAGCCGCGTCCCCTCAACCAGCAACCGTCCCAAACGGGGATGCACCGGTAGCTTCGCGAGCACCATTCCCATCTCCGTTACCTCACCGGAAGAGGCGATCGCACCGATTCGCTTCAATACCGACTCGGCTTGTGCGATCGATTCGGCACGCGGTGGCTCAAACCACGGAAACGCGAGCACATCGCTTTCCCCCCAGGCTTTCAGTTGCAGCACTGGGCCAGCCAGATCGACACGCTGAATTTCCGGAGCTGTGTGCTCCGGCCGCGCGCGATGCGAGGCTTCGTTCCACAAGCGAATGCACAAACCCGGTTGCTGACGTCCCGCTCGGCCCGCCCGCTGTTCGGCACTCGCACGCGAGATGGGCAGCAATTCCAGTCGATCCAAGCCGACATTCGGATCGAACCGCAATTGCCGACTGAGTCCCGTATCGATGACCACGGTAACGCCATCGACCGTGACCGACGTCTCAGCGACGTTCGTTGCGAGAACAATCTTCCGTTTCGTTTGCCGCTGTAACGCTGCGTCCTGCTGTTCCGGCGGCAGCTCACCGAACAGCGGCATCACCAGCAGTTCGTGCTCTCGCGCAAGCGGCTCCAGCTCACGAGCTGTTTCACGAATCTCACGCTGTCCCGGCAGGAAGACCAGGATGTCGCCCAAGGGGTCGGGAGTCTTTTTCCGAGCGACCGCAGTTTGACTTGGTAAGTCCTGCGACGAATCGGCCGCTCGGAAAAAAACTCCCGACCCCGTCGCACGCAACACGTCCGCGACCGCGTGAGCCACCGCGACACCCAACGGCACGTTGTCACCACGAGGCTCATACGAAACCTCAATCGGAAACAACCGCCCTTCGCTGGCAACGATCGGAGCATTCCCCAAGAACACCGACACCGCTTCCACGCCGAGCGTCGCCGACATCACGACCAACTTCAGATCCGGACGCACCGTCTGCTGAACTCGGCGAACCATGCCCAGCGATAAATCGGTATTGAGACTGCGTTCGTGAAACTCATCGAAGACGACGACCGCGACCGAATCCAAAAACGGATCGTCCTGTAACATCCGCACGAGCGTCCCTTCGGTCACGACCAGGATGCGTGTCCGCTCGCACCAATTCCGATCGAACCGCACTTGATAGCCGACTTTCTCACCCAGCGTGCTACCTCGCTCAAACGTCATGCGTCGTGCGGCCGCTCGCGCCGCGACTCGCCGAGGTTCGAGCACGATCACGCGCCGCTCGCCGAGCAATCCCGAATCGAGCAGCGCCGGCGGCACGCGCGTGGTCTTGCCGGCTCCGGTCGGCGCACGTAGTACAACGGAAGAAGTTTCTCGCAGTGCGGCGACCACCTGCGGCAAGACATCGTCAATCGGAAGCGGTTCCAGCATTCACAGAGTGTAGCCAGCCGTGTCATTTCAATTCCTCTGCCTCTCCGCGGGCTTTCGCCCGGCTACACCGAACCCCGGCAAACATTGACACAAACCCCACCGAGATTGGTTCATTGGTCTCTACACAACTTCGAACCGTAGCCGATGGGACGCTCTTTCAGCAAAAATATCGTCCCCTGCCCGATTCGCTGCCTCTCTTCATTCGCTGTCAACGACTTGTCTTCGGATCCGCATTCAGGGCCACCGTTCAGTTCTCAGGACTGGTTTCGACAGCGAATGAAGAGAGGCAGCGAATCGGGAAAAGGCGATTCCTGCACAAGCAGGACATCAATCTGAGTCTCGATCAGTAAGTCGTGTAGAGACCAATGAGGAAAGCTCGGTGGGGATTGTGTTATCGTGATGCAAACTCGGTAGAAAGTCCGTTGGTACATTCGTAGCTTGCGAAGCGCGCGACATTTCAAGTTGCGCGTCGAGCAAGTCTGTGGTCGCGAGGAAGAGGTCGATCATCATGCAAACTCAGCGAATAGTTCGTTGGCAATGGTTACGAGTCGCAGTGATCCTCGCTGCGTTCACATCAACGGCACGCGCGGCCGATCGATTGGCCGGCGATCACATCACGCTGCGGAACGGCTCTAAGCTGCGTGGCGTTTTGTTTGAGCAATCCGACAAGTCGGTCACTCTCTTAGTCTCGGCGAAGTGGTTGTCGACGACGAATGCGAAGCTGCATCAAACGGCTCGACCGCAAACCGTTGACGCCCACGAGGCCGGACTTGAACAAGCGGTGCAACGACTGAAAGCCGAACCGCCGCCCGCCGTGGAAGCGGTCGCCGCGTTTTTCAAACAGCAGCTAGAAGACGCGCAGGCCGAGTTGGCGAAAGCCGACGACTTCGAGCCGGAGTTCTTATGGCTGACGCTGCCCATGAAGGACGTCGCACGAGTCGATGCCGCGACGCCGGAGCATCGGCAATTGCTGACGTGGGCGTGGGCGGAGGGACTCGATCGCGCGGAGGCCCGTTCAGTGGAGGAGTTGTCGCGCGACTTGAAAGCACGCAACGTGTCTCCGATCGGCTGGCCGCTGCCGTTCGTCGAGCGGTTGCCGGCTCGTGAGCAGACTGACAATGAGTGGGCGGCTCGGCGAGCGTTGGTGGAATACGCGCTCGGATCGCGGCTCGATTTTCAGGGGACCGGCGACGTGCTGGCTCGCACGGGGAAAGAGGCTCAAGCGGACGCCGGCCCATTGCTCGTCGAGTTACTGCGGCAGCAACTGCAATCGCAATTCGGCGATTTGCTCGGTGAGCGTCCCGCGAAGAACGGTCGGGACAATGCCGCGAAAGCTGAGTCGCTGGCGAAGGCGATTCAGACGGCCGATACGGAAAAGCGGAATGGCTTCCGCGTGACGCGGTTGGATTTGGCGATTGAATTACAACAAGCGACCGTGACAACGCAGTTCGTCGCTCGTCTGGCGGACGGTTCCTGGCGGACGGTTTTTCAACACACCGAACGTGCGGATGCCAAGCAGGCGCGACCGGACATCGAGAAGCGGATTCAAGACGACCCGCAGGTAAAGAAAGTGCTCGATCTGACTCGACAACTTGGCGTCGCGGGGGACGGACAAATTCAGCAAGCCATCCGCTTCGGTGCCGCGACGATGACCGCTCAGCAGACCTGCGACCGCGAGTTCGCCGCGTTTCGTGATGTCTATTTGCCGTCGATGGTCAGACCAACTCTCTCAGTCGCAAATGGCCGGTAGTCGCGAGAATTGGGAATCCGGAAGAGTCGGCTTGAGTTGCCGGTCGATTTGCGCACAATGCCTCTGACCTTGGTGTTTTGATCGTACAACTCGACCTTCACGGTGAATCCTGGCGATGTCTTAACCCATGACCCTCAAGTCTCGCTTTCATTCCTGGCTGTGTGTGTGGCTGAGCTGTGTGCTGTCGGCGATGGTGGTGTCGTCGCCCATCGTGGTCTCGATATTGGCCGACGAAGTATGCGTCGAAGAGTCGGACCCGGCTGACTCGAGTGAAGAGGTGGAAGTCGACGAAGTGACGTTGTCCGAATCCAACTCGGGGCAACGTCGGCAACGACGCGATCAAGTTGGAGTGCGAGCGATTCGGTCCTCCAATCCTCGACTGCGTGGCGGGCGATCAGCCGCTGATAACGCCGGTTCGCTGTTGGCCGGTCAAGGATCACTCCGGGGACGCTGCGGACCAATGCACTGTTGAGATGCCGTTGGGACGTTTGACTCGCCTCCGCTGATGGCGAGTCTCTTTTGGCCGTCGGGATCAATCGCCCGACGCTCTTCTCCAAGCTCGTGAGCTTGGTCTTCCATCGTTTCGTCCGTCGGAGTCTGGCTGTGCCTATCAGCCAGGTTCGACTGTCGCCCCCGAGGAGCTTCTCATGCACCGTCTCGTACACGGCGTTCATCGATTTCAGAAACGAGTTTTTCCGAGTCAGCAAGCGTTGTTCGAGAAACTGGCCGAGGGTCAAAGCCCGTCGGCTTTGTTCATCACCTGCGCGGACTCCCGCATCAATCCCAGTGCGCTCACTCAGACCGAACCGGGTGAGTTATTCATCCTGCGAAACGCGGGCGCGATGGTTCCGCCCTACGGTGCGGTGCAAGGCGGCGAAGCGGCCACCGTCGAGTACGCGATCAGCGTCCTGAAGGTCCAGGACATCATCGTCTGCGGGCATTCGCATTGCGGAGCCGTCAGCGCCCTGTTGAACCCAGCCGCCGCCGAAGGTCTGACGGCGGTCAAGCAGTGGCTGACGCATGCCGAATCGACGCGCCGCATCCTGGCCGAGAACTACGCCGATTTGACCGACCCGGAGCAACGGCTAAACGTCGCCATTCAAGAGCACACGCTGGTGCAACTGGAAAACCTGCAAACCCATCCCAGCGTGCTCGCCGCTTTGTCACGCGATGCCCTGCGACTGCATGCCTGGGTCTACAAATTTGAAACCGGCGAGGTCTTCGCGTTCGATCCCGAGCACGGCAGATTTCAATCGATGGGTCAACCGTCTGAGAAGAAGTCCACGCGGGTATCACCCAGCGATTCCGGCATTCGCAAGCGTCATCACGCGGCGATCATCGCTTGAAAGGGAACACGATCATGTGGGAGCGATTGAAACATTTTCTGAATCCCATTGATGCGCGTTTTGAAGAGATGCGAACCCGCCAATGGCCGCTGGTCGTACTGCGTGATTGCAGCGCGGGCCTGATCGTCGCCATGATGGCGATTCCGATGGCGATGGGCTTCGCGATGGCGTCCGGGCTGAGGCCCGAACACGGGATCGTGGCGGGAGCGATCGCCGGTTTGGTGGGAGCGCTGTTTGGCGGATCGAAGTACAACGTCTACGGCCCTGTGGCCGCGCTCATCCCCATGATCGCCGGCCTCATGGCCGCGCATCAGACACCGGACAACCCGTACGCGGGGCATAGCTTTCTGGTGCTGATTTGCGTGGTCTCGGGCCCGATGCTGATGTTGTTGGGTTTGCTGGGATGGGGCCGCATCGCCAATTGGGTGCCGCATTCCATCGTAGTTGGTTTCACGATCGGCATCGCCGTCACGATCGCATTGACGCAGTTGGGCGAGGTGTTGGGGCTGAAGGTGTCTGTCAGCGGTTCGTTTATCGACAAACTGACTCTCATCATTCAGCACCTGGATGAGTTCAACGTCTGGGCATTGTCGCTGGGGGTGATGACGTTTGTCGTCACGAAGTCTCTTTTGAAGAAGTCGATCTACATTCCGAGGTTGTCCCTGCCGTAGTTGAAAAGTTGGTGGCGCGGTGAAGTGGGTTAGGCAGACATCTTTCGTGGGTGAGTAGAGGGTTTGAGTGTTAGGGCTTCAAGAGCAGCGATGAGTTTGGGGATGTCGCGGTAGCCCTTGATGCGGCG
>CAMDDX010000150.1 GCA_945893075.1 Planctomyces sp. SH-PL62
GAAGACCAAGGCTTGCTCGAAGGCTTCTCGTGCGGCGTCGGCATCGCGCATGGGCAAGCCATCGCCGGACAAGTTGGCACGACTCAGCAAGCGAAGATCGGAGTGTTTGGCCCCGTCGTGAATCAAGGGGCTCGCATTGAAGGCATGACTCGCATGTTCGGCATTGATATCTGCATTGATGAAGCGACAGCGAACTTTGTCCGCCGCCTGATGCCACCCGAAGAAGGCCGAGTGCGCCGCTTAGCGCGCGTCCGCCCAAAAGGGATGGACACGGCGGTCGAGGTCAGCGAATTGCTGCCTCCCGAAATCGACTCCCCGCATCTCACGGCGGCGATCGTGACCGCCCACGAATTGGCGGTCGAGCATGTCATTGCCGGCCGATGGACCGCAGCGATCGAAATCCTCCAGCCCCGCGCGGAGATCGATCAACCCGCGAGATTCTTGCTCGAACACATGGCCGCGACTGACAACCACCCGCCGGCCGATTGGGATGGAGCCTTCCGGCTGACCAGCAAATGATGTCCGGTCCTCTGCTCGAACGCGCGATACTCCGGCGACTTCACCTTGGCTTGCCTCTCTGCGAACGACAGCGTGCGGAGCTTCAGATTCGCATCCAAGGTCATCGTACTGCGAACTTCCAACTCCCAGCACGAGCTACATCGAGCGTCTAACATGTTACGGCTTTTGCACGACGCTCGTCTCACTCGTAGTGCAAAGGCCAGTTTTCCACTGAGACAAGCTCGGTGGGGTTTGTGTCATCATTCTTTCGTCTGTCTTCATGATTTTGTGAAACATGATTTTGCCTTACGCCTCGGCCAGAATCTCAACCAGCACCGATTTGAAGCCGGGGGTCTTCGACTGCGGATCAACCGAACGCGGGACCAAGATGTTCGCTTCGGGATAATACGCCAGCGCGTTGCCGGGGCGGATGTCGAAGGGTCGCGCCAGAAGCCAGCGCATCTCACCGGTCGCGCTGCGGACGCGGACTCGTTGATCGGGCTTGAGGCCGAGGCGGTCGAGATCGGTTGGGTTAAGCAAGAGGACGTCGCGACGTTCTTGGGCGCGATAGATGTCTTCTTCGTCGTAGACGACCGAGTTGAATTGGCCTTCCGAGCGGACGGTCATCAGCCGCATTCGGCGGTCGTGCGGATCGGGTGCTGCTGGCAGCGCGACGGTTTGGAACTTGGCTCGGCCGGACGGTGTCGGGAACTTGCGGCCGGCGAGGTCGCGGCCGGGGATGTGGAATTCTTGTTTCGTTTGGTCGATGTCGCCGATCGGTTCGAGGCCGGGGATCAGGTCGGCGATCAAGCGGCGGACGGCGGAATGGCTGTGCAAGTCGGACCAGTTCAGCGAACCGCTGACCGAATCGCCGAGCACTCGGCGCGCGATCTCGACGAGGATCGAGACTTCGCTACGCGCGCCGGGGACGCGCGACGCTCCGCCGGCCGAGAGGCGGACGAAGCTGAACATCGACTCTTGCGTGGTCGGCTGCGGTTCTTCGTCGCGCGGCAGCACGGGGAGGATCAGCGTTTCCTTCGCGCGGCCCCAGGCATGACCCGTATTGAGCGTTGTGCTGAGGTACGCGACGAGGTCGAGCTTGCCGATCGCGTCCTTGGCGAAGCGCGCGTCCGGATTGCTGCCAAAGAGATTGCCACCAAGACTGAGCGCGGCTCGCATCTCGCCACGGTATGCGGCGTCCATGCAGGCCATCGTGTCGAGGCCCGGCGAGGTCGGGGCTTTGACTCCGAGACGTTGCTCGAACCGTTCCAGCAGCGCTTGCTTGAGTGTTGGGGTCACGCCGACCGAGCCGAGTCCTTGCACGTTGCTATGTCCGCGGATCGGCATCAGTCCGGCGTTGCTGCGGCCGACCATGCCGCGCAGCAGCGCGAGGTTCGCGATCATCTGCACGTTCTCGACGCCGTGCAGGTGATGCGTGATGCCCATCGTCCAGCCGATGACGACGTTCTTCGCGGCGAGGAATGTCGTGGCGGTTTCTTCGAGAGATTGCCGCGTCACTCCGGAGCCGACTTCGATGTCGGCCCAGCTTGTCGATTCGACCTGCTGGCGGAGAGCCTCGAAGTTCTCGGTGTGCTGGTCGATAAATTCGCGGTCGAGTCCGCCCCGATCAAGCACGATTTTGATGACGCCGGTCAGCCAGGCGATGTCGCCGCCGATGTGTGGCTGCACGTATTGGCTGGCGATCTCCGAGCCGAACAGCAGGCTCCAGGGATCGCTGGGGACGCGGAAGTTGACGAGGCCGAGTTCTTTTGCCGGGTTGACGACGATCACCTTGCCGCCGCGCCGTCGAATCTGCATCAAGCTGCGCATCAGCCGCGGATGGTTCGAGGCGGGATTGCCGCCGATCAGGATGTAGAGATCGCAGCCGTCGAGGTCTTCCAGTCGGATTGTGCCCGTGCCCTGTCCGACGCTGCTGCCCAGCCCGACTCCGCTGGCTTGATGACAGTAATACGAGCAGTTGTTGACATAGTTGGTCCCGAACAATCGGGCGAGCAATTGCAGCAAGAAGCCGGCTTCGTTTGATGACCGGCCGCTGGCGTAGAAGAAACTCTGCGTTGGTCCGGCTTCGCGCAGCTTGGCGGCGATCTTGTCGAACGCTTCGTCCCAGGAGATCGCTCGGTAGCCGGCGTCGTTGGGGCCGGCGAAGAGCGGTTCGCTGAGTCGGCCGCTGAGTTCTAGTTCGCGCGGCGTCAACGCTCGCAGTTCGTTGAAGCCGTAGCGCGAGAAGAACTCTGGGCGGATGCCGGCTTGCATGTCGGAGGCCATCGCTTGAAACGACTTCTTGCAGACCTCCGGGAAGTGGCCTCCCTCGTTGACCATGCCGCCTAACTGGCCTCCCATGCCGAGCGCGCAGGTCTTGCAGGCGTTGCGGCTGCTCATGGCTTGCCACATCCGCCGCCAGCCGACGCGGTTCGCGAGACGCAGCGAATACCAGATGGCTTTCCAGCCTCCGCCACTTTTCATCGGCCGCATTTGCGTTTCCTTTCGTTGAGAGTTCGGTTGGTCGCAGTTTAGCCAAAGTCGCGCGTGTTGTGGCCGGTCTCCTGACCGAGCCACAGTGCATGACCGAAGGTCTCCTTCTTCAAGACACAGCGTGAATTCATCGCTGCCAGGTCATTCGGGGAGACCTTCGGTCAAGCGGAGTGGCTCGGTCAGGAGACCGGCCACAACGGCGCTCGGTCAGGAGACCGGCCACAACGGCGCAGGAGACCGGCCACAACGGCTTTCGGCCGGGCAAAAGTCGTACTCCCCGGAATTGGGGGAACCGCTACGATCCGCGCGACGGCCACGGATGGCTCGGCGGTGAAGGATCTTCGACTGCTCGGCCGATAGGTGGCGATAGCGGCACAGAGAACTCCATCAAGGATTGTGTTCGATGATCGTTGCTCCGGCGTTTGCGGCGGTGTCTCGCATGCGGTTGTCGGGTTTGCCGACGGCTGGCGAATGTCCTGTCGCGCATCTCGTTGGCATCTGTGGGTCGGGCATGAAGGCTTTGGCCGAGATGCTGAGCGGACTGGGTTGGACGATCTCTGGCTCGGACTTGCAGCCACCCCCCGATAGCTTGGAGATGCTTGGCCGCAAAGGCTTCCAAGTGCATTGTGGACACGCACAGGACTTCGTGCCGGGTGATGCGGACCTGCTGATTTACAGTCCGGCGATTGCCGCTTTTAACCCGGAACGAGTCCGGGCCGAGCAACTGGGCATTCCGCAGTGGTCGTTCAACGAACTGCTCGGCGAGTTGATGAAGACGCGAATCGGCGTCTCGATCGCGGGGACGCACGGAAAGAGCACGACGACCGCGATGGTCGCGTCTGTGCTGCGCGATGCGGGCCTGTCGCCGAGTGCGGTGATCGGGGCGGAACTCGTCTCGAATGGAGCCTCCGGCTGGGCCGGCGAGAGCGAGTTGTTCGTCGTGGAGAGCTGTGAGTATCAGAAGAATTTTCTGACTCTGTCGCCGACACACGCCGTGCTGACGGGCATTGAGGCGGATCATTTCGACTGCTTCCATAACCTGCTCGAAACGCGCGAAGCGTTTGCGGAATTTGCCAGTCGATTGCCGTCACACGGGCATCTGATCATTCGGGGCGATTGCGAGTCGACGCGCGTCGCGGCGGCGTCGAGCCTCGCGCAGATCGAGACGTTTTCTCTGCGAGACTGCTCGGACTGGTGGGCGGCGGATCTGCGGCCGACGTCGGACGGCTTGCACTTCCGGGTCTTCTATGGCGATCGGTTCTTCACGGAAGTCAGCCTGCGAGTCCCCGGCCGGCACAATGTCTTGAATGCGATCGCGGCGGTGGCGATGTGCCATCATCTGGGAGTCTCGGCCAGTGCGGTTCGAGAAGGATTGAGCGAATTTCGCGGGACGAAGCGGCGGTTTGAAGTGCTCGGTTCGTGGCACGGCGTGACGCTGATCGACGACTACGCTCACCATCCGACGGCGGTGAAAGCGACGTTGCAGACGGCTCGCGAGCAGTTCCCCGGCCGGCGATTGTTGTGCGCATTTCAGCCGCATCAGGAGTCGCGGACGCGGGCATTGCTGGAGGACTTCGCAGAGAGTTTCGACGCGGCGGACGAAGTGTTCCTCGCGCCGATCTTCACGGCTCGCGAAGAAGGCTCGGCCACGGCCGAGCAAACGAACGCGGAACTGGCAGAACTCATCGCGTCGCGCGGCCAAACGGTGCGCTTGCTGCCGTCGCTTGACCGGCTGATGGATCAACTAGACGATGCCGCCCGCCCTGGAGACGTGCTAATTACAATGGGGGCTGGGGATATCAATCGGATACAGCATGAGCTTACTCGAAGACTTCAGCGACATTCTGCAACACGATAAGCCGCTGGCCCCGCTCACATGGATGAACCTTGGCGGCCCCGCTCAGTTCTTTCTTGAGCCGCGCGATCAAGCCGAGTTGCAACGCCTCGTCGTCTGCTGCCACGAGAACAGCATTCCGGTCCACGTTTTGGGTGGTGGCTCAAACCTGCTGATTCGTGCCGAGGGTGTCAGCGGCGCGGTCATCCGCCTCGCGAACGCCAGCTTTGCTGAGCTGACCGTGGACGGCACGACGCTGCGAGCCGGTTCCGGAGCATTGCTCTCGCAGGCGATCTCGATCAGCGTCCGCGCGGGACTGGCGGGACTGGAAGTTTTGGCCGGGATTCCCGGCACGGTCGGCGGAGCACTCAAAGGGAATGCCGGCGGCCGATCGGGTGAGATTTCCGAAACCGCCCGTTCCGTCACGACAATGACGGCCAAAGGGGAGATCGTCACCCGCTCTGGGGACGACCTGAGCTTCGCCTATCGCTCCAGCAACATCGCCGAACCTTTCATTCTGGAAGGGACATTCGAGCTTCATCCGGACGACCCGGACGACATTACGACCCGGATGCGAAAGCTCTGGATCATGAAGAAGGCGACTCAGCCGCTGTCCGATCAGTCGGCCGGTTGCATCTTCAAGAACCCGCGCGGCCAGAGCGCCGGAGCGTTGATCGACAAAGCCGGTCTCAAAGGGACCCGCCTCGGTGGTGCCGAGATCTCCGATCGCCACGCCAACTTCGTCGTCACTCACGACGGCTGCAAGTCGGACGACGTGCTGCGGCTGATCGACCTGGTCCGCTCTAAGATCGCCGAGCAGTTCGGCGTCGAGTTGGAGCTGGAGATTCAGGTCTGGTAGACGTCCCAAGCAGGATCGATGGCGGCTAGGCTCGTTCTTGCCATCCGCGTGGATCACGGCTGTTGTGATAGACCGCGATGACGCTGATCTGCTTGGCATCCACCTTGTAGAAAACACCGTAGGGGAACCGTCCGGTGGGAAGTCGGCGGACGTCTTCAAAGACTTTGGATGGGATCAACGGCATTCGCCGAATTTGCTCCACGGTCGTCCCGACACTTTTGAGGAATTCGCGTCCCAACCCTTTTCGTTGCAGTTCGTACCAGCGGGCGGCTTCGGCCAAATCCTGTTCGGCATCGGCATCCACGATCAGGGGCAGTCTCACAACTGAGCCTCCAACCGGGCCTGCACTTCTTCCCACGGCGACCCGGCGTTGGGATGAACGGCATGATTCGCCATTCGGCGCTGCAAATCTTGTTGCTGGTGTTCGGGGAGCGTGTAAGGCGTTTCGCTGGCAATGCTGTCCCAGATTTCCTCAACCAGAGATAACCGCTCTTCGACGGTCAGGCGATCAATTCCCAGAGTCTTCATCGTGGCTGGCATGCTTTGGGCTCCCTCAAGAGTCGAGATTCTGGTCAGCACGTTATCAGTCCACCGCAGCCTGACAAGAGCAGCCTCAATCGAGAGTCCACCTCTCGATCCATCCGTTGCGGATTCAGGTCTGGTAGCGCTGCTGTCGTGTCTGCTACACGTCCCGCTGCAAGCGCTCAACTCGTCACTTTGCTCAAAAGCCATCGCCTGAAGAGGAATTCATGCGATGCGGCAGGTTTCCTCAATTGTCCCGACCCTTCCTGCCGTTAGAGTTCTAGCGGCGATGCTTACACAACACGTCTTCCCAGCATCCCAGATCAACTCGCCGCTGGACCTTCCCATCACCAACGACGTTGATCGCCACACCCACTGCCGAAGTGGTCTGGCTTCCGGAGCAACTTGCTCCGGGGCGAATGATTCGATCCTCCTACGGCGGTTCGTGCGTGTACCAACTCCAACCGAGTCTGCTCCGGCAGTCTCGCGAGGTGTGACATGCCAACCCTTGTGCCCGAAACGGCCGGCCATGCGCCGGCGATTGAACGATCCACCGACTATGCCGCCCCTGTCACACAGTGGCATGGCATCGTGTCGAACAAGTTCAGCACCGAGCCGCCACTGCCGACGAAGCCGTGGCTGGCTCATTATCCGGCGAAGGTGTCGGCGACGCTCAGCTATCCCGACTTTCCCGCGTGGGGATTTCTCGCGAACACGGCGGCGATGTATCCGGATCGCATCGCGTGTCATTACTACAAGCAGCATCTGACGTTTGCGGAGGTCTTTGCGCAGGCTCGGCGAGTGGCCGCGATGCTCGTGAAATACGGCGTACGACCGGGAGACCGTGTTGGCATCCTGCTGCCGAATATGCCGGAGTACATCTCGGCCATCAACGGCGTCTGGATGGCGGGTGCGATCGCGGTGGCCCTCAGTCCGCTCAGCGTGCCGAGCGAGATCGAAAACATCCTCACCGCAACCGACTGCCGCACAGTGATCTCGTTGGACCTGCTGGCTCCGCTAATACTCAAGGGGAGCTACAAGCCCCGGCACATCATCTTCACGACCCTGCAAGACCGGCTGCCCGGTTGGATGCGGTTGGGTTATGCCTTCGCACGGATGCGTCGCTTGGGATTCTGGCCTCCGCTGGATGGCCCGAATCAACACGACTTCCATGACGAACTCGCCCAGTGCCGACCGCTCCTCCAACCGGTCGTGCCGGCGTCCCTTTCTGAAGCGGCATATATTCTGCCCACGGGGGGGACGACCGGCGCGCCGAAGGCGGTCACGCTCAGCCATCGCAACTTGGTGACAAACACCTGGCAACTCTTCGCCTGGGCCGAGGGAGAAGTTGCTCAGCACATCAGTCTCTCCGTCGCGCCGTTCTTCCATTGCTTCGGCCTGGTCGGCAATTTGCTGTGCGGCACGGCACTAGCCACCACGCAGATTCTGCTGCACCGGTTCATCCCGCGCGTGGTCGTGCAATTGATCGAGCAGCACGAACCGACCACCTTCAGCGCGGTGCCGGCAATGCTGGCCTCGCTCAACGAGATCTTCCGACACAAGCCGCTGCGAACGCGCAAGCTCCAGCACGTGCAAGTTGGTGGAGCTCCGCTGGACCCCAAACTGGCCGAGGAATTCGCGCGACACACCGGAGCTCAAGTCGTCGAAGGTTACGGACTCAGTGAGTGCAGTCCGTGCGTCACGGCGGGGCCGCTGAGTGGCAACGCTCGCAGCGGCACGATCGGTCTGCCGTTGCCGGACACCAACGTGAAGATCGTCGACGCCGAAACCGGCGAACACACAATGCCCACCGGTGAAGTGGGCGAGTTGGTCGTCCAAGGTCCGCAGGTCATGCTCGGCTATTGGAACAACCCGGCCGCGACGGCTCAGGTCATTCGCAACGGCTGGCTGTACACGGGCGACTTGGCGACGATCGACGGCGATGGGTTCTTGAAGATCGTCGATCGCAAGAAGGATCTCATCATCACCTCCGGCTTCAACGTGTACCCGTGCCATGTCGAGCAGATCCTTCGCCGCTTCCCCGGCGTGGTGGACGCCGCCGTCGTCGGAGTCCCGAATCCCAATTACGGCGAGCTGGTCAAAGCCGTGCTCGTGCTGAAATCAGACGCCCACTTTGACCGTCGAACGTTCGATGCGTACTGCAAGGAAAACCTCGCCGCTTACAAGCGGCCGAAGATCGTCGAGGTTCAGACCGACGATCTGCCCCGCAACTTTTTAGGCAAAGTCTTGCGTCGCCAATTGCGCGAACCCGCGCCCACGAATCCACCGCCAGCCACGTCAGCCAATCACACATCTCCCGCGCAGCGTCGTGAAGAAGCCCTCGTCGCCGCGTTGCGCGAATGAATCGACCAATCATGCTCGCACGATCCCAGCCACCTGCGTTCGGACGCAACTCTGGCGAGTTGACTCGCCGGCGGGATCGTTCTGCTGGCTCACGCGATGACTTGCCGAGTCGCGATCTCGTCACGCTTCCGGATGAACTGCACGTCAGCCTTTCGGACTTGTACGCGCACCAGGCACGCTGGTTGTTCGCGTCGCCGCGCGACCGCATCGAACTGCTTGAACGCTGCATCACGACCGTCGCCGAGTCTGCTCGCAACTGGGTCGATGTCGCCTGCGAGATCAAGCACATCCCCACCGACAGCCCTTGCCGAGCCGAAGAGGTTCTCGCCGGCCCGGTCATCGCACTGCGTTACCTGCGGCTCTTACTTCGCAACATGAATGCGCTCGACAACGGCAGCCCCAATCCGCTGCCAGGCCGGCTGGTCCAAGCCGCCGATGGACGCTGGCAAGTCCCCGTCATGCCAATCATGCGCGACTTGTTTGATCCAGTCTGCTTCGTGAACTTCCAAGCCCACGTCCGGCTGAAATCGGGGCTCTGCGAAGAGGACGCGATCGCTGCGACGCAACCGATTGAGAACCGATTGCCAACGACCAGCCTGGTTCTCGGAGCCGGAAACGTGACCGGCATTCTGGCGGCGGATGTGCTCGGCAAGATCTTTCAAGACCAACACGTCGTGCTCTTGAAGCTGCATCCGCTGACCGATCCGCTGCGTCCGATTTTTGAGCACGCCTTCTCGCCGCTGATCGAAGCTGGCTGCCTGCGAATCGTCTCCGGTGACGCCGCCTTCGGGGCCAGAGCGATTGAGCACGACCTCGTCGATGCCGTTCACATCACCGGCTCGGTGGCCGCTCACGAGGCGATCGTTTGGGGAACCGATCCCGACGCACGCAAACGCTCCGGAGAACCGCTGCTCGACAAGCCGGTCACCAGCGAACTCGGCAACGTCACGCCGTGGATCGTCGTACCGGGTCACTACTCGGCCATGCAGCTTCAAGCTCAAGCCGAGAATGTCGCCGCCTCGATCGTCAACAACGCCGGATTCAATTGCCTCGCCACGCGAGTGCTGGTCACCTGGAAACACTGGCCACAACGGGAGGACTTCTTGTCGCGCCTGCAAGCAATCCTCAGCCGCCTGCCGCGCCGAGTCGCCTATTATCCCGGCGCGCAAGACCGCTTTGAACGCTTCACCGGTTGCTCTCTCAACGGAGATGAATCGGATCAATACGCAGCCGACACGCGCCACGATCTGCCGCAGCTTCCGTGGACGCTGTTCCGCGATGTGAATCCTGCCGACTCACCGCTGTTCTGCCGTGAAGAATCGTTCGTCCCGGTCTGTGCCGAGATGCCGCTCGATGCCGCCGACGAGTTCAGTTTCCTCGGCCGAGCCACCGACTTCGTCAACGACGAGTTGTGGGGCACGCTTTGCGCGACGCTCACCGTTCCATCGGCCTTTCGACATTCGCAACGGGGTCGATTCGAATTTCACGCCGCGATCAACCGCCTGCGATACGGCACGGTCTGCATCAATCAATGGTCGGGAATCGCGTTCGCACTGCTGACGCTGCCGTGGGGCGGACATCCAAGCGGGACGATCTTCAATCCGCAAAGTGGACTCGGCTGGGTTCACAACACGTTCGGCCTGCAAGCCATCGAGAACACAGTCCTCGAAGGTCCGCTGGTCGTCGTCCCGAAACCGATCTGGACCCCCGGGCATCGGCATGCCGAGTCCATCGCTTGGAACCTGTTCAACCTCTATCACCAACCCTCGCTGCGCCACGTCGGCGAGCTGACCTATGCCGCCTTCGCGGCGTTGTTCAAATAACTTTGGAGTGCAACCATGACGCAGCTTCGAGACAAACGAGTTCTGATTACCGGCTCTGGCCACGGCCTGGGCCGTGAGTTGGCCAAGACCTTCGCCAAAGCCGGCTGCGAGGTCATCGTCACCGACCGCGACGCCGAGCGCGTCGCCGACACGGTCGCGTCGCTGACGAAGTCCAACCTGCGCGCCTTCGGCTACGCGATGGACGTGACCAACGCCGCGAGTGTGCAGGAGGTCCACGACCATGTCCTGTCCGAGCGCGGTCCGATCGACGTCCTGATCAACAACGCTGGCATCGTCAGCGGCGGCACTTTCGAGAACGTGACACTCGAACGTCATAAGGCGATCTTCGAGGTCAACTGCCTCGGCCCCGTCACCGTTACACACACGCTGCTGCCGGAACTACTCGCTCGGCCAGAAGCGCACATCGTCAACATCGCCAGCGCATCGGCACTGCTGCCGTTGCCGTTCGCCGCGACGTACGCCGCCAGCAAATGGGCGGTGCTGGGCTTTTCGGAATCGCTGCTGGCCGAGTTGCGGCTCACCGGCCACGGTCATGTCCATGTCACGACCGTCTGCCCCGGCTACATCGCGACCGGCATGTTCACCGGCACGAAGACGCCGTTTCTGATGCCAATGCTGACACCCAGCATCCTTGCCGAACGGATCGTCCGCGCCGTGAAATCCAATTGCGAATTGCTGCAAACTCCCTGGCAAGTGAAATTACTGCCGTTCATCACCACTCTGTTGCCGCGTCCCGTGCAACGCTGGCTGGGAGTCACGCTCGGCGTGCTCACCGGAATGCAGACGTGGCAGGGCCTGGCCGAACCGCCGCGAATCGCGAAGCCCATGCAATCACCGGTTGCGTCGGATTCCGTGCCACGAGTGCTCAGCAAGTAGGGGTCAGGCACCGCAAAATTCAAAATTGGCGGAACCACGCTTCGAGCATGCACAAAGCTCAACCCCGCCAATTTTGAATTTTGCGGTGCCTGACCCCAGTCCGGTTCCACCATCTGTTTAACCAACGGCACGAGGCCGTTGGGGGCGAAAGTGCAACAGTCGAAGTAGCCCTCGCCGCGAGATACTGCGAAGCCTTCGGAGTCCGTTACCATGTGACGACATGGCGTGCGTTCCTCCGGAGGTGACATTGCGATGCGATTCGCTGGCGTGTTTCTGCTGATCACCAGCCTGCTGACCGGCCACACAGATGCGGCCGATCCGTCTGCCGAAGCGGTCGAGTTCTTTGAAAAGAAGATCCGGCCGATTCTGGTGACGCATTGCTCCGAATGTCACAGCCGCGACAGCAAGAAGCGACAAGGCGGTTTGCTATTGGACTCTCGCGACGGCTGGCTGCGCGGAGGAGACTCCGGCGCGGTCATTGTTCCCGGTGACCCAGACAAGAGCCTGCTCATTCTCGCGGTGCGGCAGACCGACAAAGACTTGCGGATGCCGCCGAAACAGAAACTGACCGACACGCAGATCGCGGACTTGGAAGCGTGGGTAAAAAACGGTGCCGTTGATCCGCGCAAGGCGATTGGTCAGGTTGAGGAACTGAGTCAACGGCCCAAGTACGGGATGAGCCTCGCAGACGGGCGCAAGTTCTGGTCGTTTCAGCCGGTCAAAGATCCTGCGGTTCCCAACGTGCGAACTACTGCTTGGCCCCGCACGGCCGTCGACAACTTCATCCTCGCGCGGATGGAAGAAGCGGGGGTGAGTCCGGCTTCCGCTGCGGATGCGCGGACGTTGCTGCGACGAGTCACGTTCGATCTCACCGGTCTGCCACCAACGCCAGCCGAGATGGACGCCTTCCTGGCGGATGCGTCGCCGCAAGCATTCGAGAAAGTCGTCGATCGACTGCTCGATTCGCCCCGCTATGGCGAGCGGTGGGGGCGTCACTGGCTCGACGTGGTGCGCTACGCCGACACCTGCGGGAATGCGTCGGATTATCCAGTGCCTCAAGCTCACCGATATCGCGATTGGATCATTCACGCGTTCAATCGCAACATGCCGTATGACCAATTCCTGCGCGAGCAGATCGCTGGCGACTTACTCCCCGGCGGAACAGAAGCCGAACGCTTCGAGCGCATCACCGCCACCGGTTATCTGGCGATCGCTCGGCGTTTCGGCGGTGACCGGAAAGGCGAGCATCATCTCACGCTCGAAGACACGATCGACAATCTCGGCCGAGCGTTCCTGGGTTCGAGCATCTCGTGTGCTCGGTGTCACGATCACAAGTTCGACCCCTTCACGATGAGCGACTACTACGGTCTGTACGGCATCTTCGAGAGCACGCGATACCCCTTTCCCGGAGCCGAGGCCGATAAGAAGCCGGCGGACTTCGTACCGCTGATGAGTCAGGCCGAGATCGACGCGCTACTCGCACCGCATCGTGAGAAGCTCGCCGCGATCGACACCGAGGTCAAGACGCTCGAAGCCGCTGACGCCGAAGCGAAGAAGTTGCCCGACGGACCCGACAAAAAGGTCGCCGTCGATACTGCGGCAAAGGCTCTGGCCGAGGCTCGCAAGAAACGAACGACCGTCGCTACGGATGCGCCGGCCATCAACGATGCCTACGCCGTCGCCGATGGAAAGCCTGCGAACACGAAGCTGCAGTTGCGTGGCGATCCGAAACGGCTCGGCGATGAAGTCCCTCGTCATTTTCCGGCGATCCTCGGTGGGAATGAACTGCCGCAAGACGCCGCCACCAGCGGTCGGCTGCAACTCGCCGAGTGGATCACCGATCCCAAGAACCCGCTCACCGCGCGTGTGATGGTGAATCGCATCTGGCAGTTCCATTTCGGTCGCGGGATCGTGCAGACTCCGAACGATTTCGGCGCGCGCGGTCAGGCTCCGACGCATCCCGAACTGCTCGACTTCCTCGCGACTCGTTTCGTGGAAAGTGGCTGGTCGGTGAAAGCGATGCACAAGCTGATTCTGTTGTCGCAGTCGTGGCAGCTCGCCAGCAGTTCCGATCACGCGGTGATGGCACAGAATGCTCAACTTGATCCCAACAACGATCTGTTCTGGAAGTTCAACCGCTACCGTCTGGATGCCGAATCCATTCGGGACACGTTGCTCTTCGTGGGTGGCGATCTCGATGAGTCACCGGCGGGGACGCACCCGTTCCCGCCACAGCACACTTGGGGATGGACGCAACACAATCCGTTTGTCGCCGCGTACGAGACCCGTCGCCGCAGTCTCTATCTGATGCAACAGCGTCTGAAGAAGCACCCGTATCTGGCGCTCTTCGACGGAGCCGATCCCAGTTCCAGCACCAGCGTGCGACTCCCCAGCACGACGCCGCTGCAAGCGTTGTTCGTCATGAACGACCCGCTCGCGCATGCCGAGTCAGCGAAGCTCGCCTCGCGCGCGATCGGGTTGGCGACCGACGAGCACTCACGAATTGTCGCCGCGTACCAGATCGCCTGGAACCGCTCACCGACTTCCGATGAACAGCAAGAAAGCGCCGACTTCCTGAAGCAATACCGCGACAAGCTCGCGGAACTGAAGACACCGCCCGACCAGGCGGAACTCAAAGCATGGTCCGCGCTGGCCCGCGTTCTGATCAGCAGCAATGAGTTCGTGTTTGTGGATTGAGGACCAGAAGTAGGTCAGCCTTTCCAGGCTGACCCGATCAACGATCGACGTGGTTTTGCCAATTCGGGTCAGACTAGAAAGCCTGACCTACCAGTTCTTGCACAGGGTGGTGTGATGTTGGAATGGTCGGGTTCCTATTCCGGTTGGCTGTATGTCGCGGTGGCGGCCGGAATGGTGGCTCTGATCTTCGTCGCGCGCTGGACGGCAATCTCAGATCGGCTGCGCCGTTGGACGCTGTTCGTGCCCCGTTTGCTGGTGATGTTGCTGCTGCTCATGGTGCTGCTCAATCCGGTGCGGCGGCGCGAGCATCGCCTGCCCGACCAGCCGCCGCAGGTGATGTTCCTGGTGGACTCGTCGCGGAGCATGGCGCTGGAGCAGCCTCTCAGTCGCTCACTGGTCGTGCAGCAGACGATTCAAGAAGTGGACTCGCAGTTGCAACGGCACACGAATCGTCCGCGAGTGCAACTCTTCCGATTCGGCCAGCAGTTGTCGTCCGCTGCCGATTTCTCACAACTCAGCCCGAACGAGGACGCGACTCGACTGTGTGACGCGCTGGAACAATTGCCGTCGCGGTTCTCACGAGAACTGCCGCGCGCCATCGTCGTCTTTTCCGACGGCGCTGTGGATGATGCGGATCGACTGGCCGAGGTGGCGCAGGGATATCGCAGTCTGAAGATCCCCATCCATGTCTTTCCCGTCGGCAGCGCGCAGATCCGCGGCGACGTGGCGATTGATGAACTGGTCGTCCCGCCGCGCGTCACGGCCGGCATGAAAGCGCCACTCCGAGGTGTGCTGCGAGGAACTGGCTACGAGGGTGAGCGAGTCGTCTTGCAAGTGCGCGTGGCCGATCGGCCGCAGTTGCCGCCGCTGGCCACTCTGCCCGTGACGCTCAGCGAAAAGCCGCAACCGTTTGAACTGGTCGTGGAGGCGAATCCCGAATACGGCGAACTCGTGTTGGAAGCACCGCCGCTCCCCGGCGAAGTCACCGAGCAAAACAACCGCGTCCCGTTTCAGCTCTGCAAAGCGGCACGAAAACTCAAAGTCCTCTACATGGAAGGGACGGGCAACAATGAATATCGGTGGGTCCACGACGCCTTGCAGGAGGACAAGGAGATCGAATGCCTGTCTCTGGTCGCGGATCAGCAATACGTGCAGCGACCGCGGTTGCAGCGCGTGAACGATGCCTATCGTGGCTTCCCGGCGACGCGCGAAGAACTGCTGCAATACGACTGCGTCATCTGTAGCGACATCTCCATCGGCGCGTTCACCCGCGAGCAATTGGACTGGACCGTCGAGTTGGTGGCGAAGCGCGGCGGCGGCTTCATGATGGTCGGAGGCATCACCAGCTTTGGTTCCGGAGGTTGGGATCAAACGGTGTGGGACCAGCTCATCCCCGTGGACATGAAAGGGGGCGTCATTGGACAAGGTTGGCTGTATCACCAGTTCAAAGTGCAGATCCCCGAGGCCGCGCAGACGCATCCGATCTGGCGCATCGTCGAAGATCCCGAACAGAACCGCCGCGTGTTGGCGGCGATGCCAGTGTTTCTCGGCACGAATTTCATGCAGCGTCTCAAGCCGGCGGCGACCGTGCTGGGAGTCTCGGCGACGCCGATCCCGCAAGCGGGGATCATGCCGATCTTCGCCAGCCAAACGTACGGACGCGGACGGACCTTCGCCTTCGCACCCGACACGACCGCCGACTGGGGCCGCTTCTTTGAATCGCAATGGGGCGAAGGAGACAACCGCTACTTCCGCCGCTTCTGGCGAAACCTCGTGCGCTGGCTGTCTGAAAACTCGACGGCCGGCAACAAGCGGCTGCAGATCGAAACGGATCGCGTCATCTATCGCGCGGGGCAACCGATCGTCGTCACCGCGCAGGCCTTCGATGAGCAACTCAAAGAGACGATTGATTACGACCTCGTGGCCAACGTGAAGGCGGCCGACACGTCGGCAACCGCGGTGCGCTTGCCTGCGATGCCGCTCACTGCCGCCACGTCCGGCAAAGACTACGTCGGCCAGATGGACTCGCAAGCCTTGGCGGCCATGCCGGATCTCATGGGAGCCGCATCAACGGTGATTCCATCGCGAGAAATCGAAGTCATCGCTTCGCACCAAGGCCAGGAGATCGCCCGCACCAGCACCAAAGTCCAAATCCTGCCCGACCTGCATGAACTTCTGCAGCCGCGTTCACAGCCGGAGTTTCTCGAACGGCTCGCTCAAGCCGCTGACGGAAATGTCTATCGCGATCCGCGCGAACTGGTCTCGTCGTTGTTGCAGATCCCCGTGACCCGTGGCGATGCCGTCATCACGCGCCAACCGATGTGGGACAGTCCCTGGTTGTGGCTGCTCGTCGTCGGCTTACTCGCGCTCGAATGGTCTCTGCGTCGACTGTCGGGGTTCGGGTAGCCGTTGTGAGCCAAGGCGACTCGCATCTTCGACGCACATTGCGCGCGAGCCGGGGTCAGGTGTTCTGATTTCTGTTTTGGCCGTGGAATTGTCGTCGATGTTGGTTGCCAATCAGTCTGCCAATCCACGCTTGGTTCCGTGATGGGACGCCAAAACAGAAATCAGAACACCTGACCCCTCACCTGTTGGTGTTGAGCGTCAGAGACTAGAGCCAACTTCTCAGCTCAACGATTCTGTCGCTGGTTGAAATGCCGCTGTGGGAACCGGATACTGCCGCCGCTCGTGATCCTTCTCACCATGTCACTGTCTGCCGTGCGATTGGTTTGCGGATTTCAATGCAGGTCCGACAACTCCATGACGGCCGGGGAACAACCAACTCACAACCAGGAATCCAAACGATGAAGAGCTGCTTGCTTTCGATCGCGTTCGTGTTCGGTCTCGCCCTGCCGGGTTTCGCCGCGGACAAAGTCCATCCGGTGCGGATGGGCTGTGGGATTATGACCTTCGATACGGTCCCTGGTTGGGGACTCGGTGAGGACGGGAAGTCGGTCATCGGATCGACTCACGGCGGTGTGGTGATCGACAAGGCGGGGAGCGTCTACACCAGTTCGAGTTTGGGAGTCTTTGTCTTCTCGCCCGAAGGCAAAGTGATTCGCCGGTTCCTCGGCGACAAATACAACAACATTCATGACCTGGAGATTCGCGCCGAAGGCAACGACGAGTTCATTTACGCGGCTCGCAACGCGGCCGGCGAAGGGATCAAGTTCCACGCCGAGACCGGCGACATCGTGCTGAAGCTGGGCATCCCCGAAGAGTCTGGATTGAAGCTGACCAAGTGGGCTCCGACCGCGATCACCGTCGCTCCGAACGGCGACATCATTCTGGCCGACGGCTATGCGAGCAACCACATCTTCAAGTTCGACAAGACCGGGAAATACATCAAGCACTTTGGGACCAAAGGGAACGGCCTCAAGGAATTCAACACCGCGCACGGGATGACGTTGGATACGCGCTATGACCCGCCCCGTTTGCTGATCTGCGACCGCAACCACACACCCAAGGGCCGCTTGCTGCATTACGACCTCGACGGAAATTACATCGACGAGGTCGTGACCGGACTGGGGATGCCCACCTCGGTCTCCGTTCAAGGGGACTTCGTCTCCGTGCCGGATTTGCACGGACGAGTGGTCATTCTCGACAAGAGCAACACGATCATGGCGGTGCTCGGCCACAACGCGGACCCGGCGACGCGAGTAAACCACGGTGTCCCGCAAGACAAGTGGATCGAAGGAGTCTTCAACGGCACTCACGGTTCCTACTGGGACAAAGACGGTAACCTGTATGTGCAGGATTGGAACGTCTCCGGCCGCATCATGAAGCTGGTGCGGGTCAAGTAATCGCCCGGTCCCCGTTCAATGTCATCCGCTTTACAGAAATTAGCCGCGCGGCGCTAGCCCCGGTTACACGGCTTGAACCGGGGCTAGCGCC
>CAMDDX010000151.1 GCA_945893075.1 Planctomyces sp. SH-PL62
CTGCCGAGCGGACTCACGGCACGCAGCGTCGATTCACGGCGTGCGTTGCTCAAGACGTTCGACACGCTCCGCCGTGACATCGACGACAGCGGCGTGATGGAAGGACTCGATACGTTCAAGAGCCAGGCGCTGGAGATGGTCGCCGGAGATCGCATGCGTGCGGCGTTCAACCTCAACGCCGAAGACCCAAAGGTTCGCGATCAATACGGCCGGCACCGCTACGGGCAGAGCGCCTTGCTCGCTCGGCGATTGGTCGAAGCGGGTGCTCGGTGTGTGAACATCAACACGGGGAACTGGGACCATCACAACGACATCGCCAAGGGGCTGGACGAGCACTTGCCGCCGCTGGATCGCGCGATTGCCGCGCTGGTGGAAGACCTCGATGCGCGCGGCCAGTTGGATGATGTCATCATCTACTGCGTCGGTGAGTTCGGTCGCACTCCGCGCATGAACGGCCACGCCGGCCGCGATCACTGGTCGGACTGCTTCAGCGTGTTGCTCGCGGGGGGCGGCATCCAAGGCGGGCGAGTCATCGGTGCCAGCGAGAAATGGGGCGGCGGCGTGCGTGACCGGCTGGTGACGCCGCTCGACCTGCTGGCCACGATCTATCACACGCTCGGCGTTCCGCTCGACACGCACTACGAAGACGCCAGCGGCCGCCCCGTCAGCATCGTCGGCAGCGGACAGCCGATTCACGAACTGCTGTGAAGAAGCCCGGCTTTTCTAAAAAGCCGGGCTTCTGGTTGCCGTCAGTTTGAGCGAACCAAACGTAGGACGGACAATCCTGTCTGACTTCGCGACGGACAGGATTGTCCGTACTACAAAATGCACGCGGCTCGACGAGGAGTTGAATCCTCGTCGTCCAGCGTTCATTGGGACTTGGCATTCGCGATGACGAAGTCGACCAACTCCTGGCACTGAAAGAAACCGGACCACATGTTGTGTCCTTGGCCGGCGGGCACGATGAGTTGCATCTCGCCACCGAGTGCTTGATACCGCTTGCGGACTTCGCCGGAGTTGGCTTCAAGCGGGACGACCTTGTCGATGTCGCCGTGGATCGCGAACAGCGGCACTTTCGCTTTGGCGAGCGCGGCGAGTCGGTCGATCGGATTGTGCTCGGCGAGCTGTGCTGTGAGTTCTTCCGGTTTGAGGTGATAAGCGCCACTGGCTTTGGGCACTCCCGGATAGCTGGTGATGTTGCAGACGGGATAGACCCCCGCGAAGCCGCCGACTTTGTCCGCGTTCTCGACGGCCCAGCCCAGAGTCATCAGTCCGCCGCGACTGCGGCCCAGCAACACCGGCTTCGGTGAGAAGCCGCGCTTCTCGGTCAGCTCGCGATGGAACGCCGAGAACAGCTTGCGGCCATCCGGGCTGCCGAACGACTCGCCCACGTCGATCCCTGCAATCGCGATCCCGGCTTTGGTGAAGCGTTCAAACATCCAACGCTCTTCGGTGCCCGGTAAGCCGGTCAGCGTCGGTGCGTACCAGACCCACGGCGTTGCGCCGTCGGATTTCTTGTCGGGCGGGATCACAAATGCCGTGCGACCCTCGACGCGAAACACCTCGCCCGGCATCGGCAGCTTCTTCTCTGGCGGGGCGGTCTCGGTGGTCTGAGCATCGGCGGCTCGCGCCAGCAAGATGACCAACAGTACGGCGAGGATTCGGTCTGAGTTCTTCATCGCTTGGCCTTTTGAATGAGACGGCAAACTTCAGCAGTGCGGCGGGGTCAGGTCTTCAAATTTCATTTTTGGCCCAGCGATCAACCCCTGACGTCAATCGCAGGTCGCCATTTCAATCCACGCCGCACGTCATTTGTGACGCCAAAAATGAAATTTGAAGACCTGACCCCTGACTGATTACTTCGTTGTCGGCTTGAACGACTCGAACACGTCGGCCAGCACTTTATCGGACAGGCGGCCGAGTTCTTCGAGGATCAATGGCTCGGCTTCGGGGAGCAGCGGCGATGAGTTGGGTTCGTAGCCGCCGTATTTGTGTGACTCGGCCGTGCAGATGTAGCCGAGGCTGCCGTTCGCGTAGCCGATGACGATCGGGATCGCGCGGTCGGCAATTGCTTTCTCGATTTGGAAGCCGTACTCGACCATCGGTTCGCCGGGGATCGTCAGCAGCAGAAAATCGCCGATGCGCAGCGCCTGCATCTCGCAGGCAAGTCGTTCTTTCTTGCCAGGGAGTTGAATGACGCTGGAGGCACACTTGAGTGGGTAGATCGACTTGCGCTTGGCGAGTTCCTCGCGCACGACACTACGATCGGCGGCGCGGACGACGGCGCAACCGAGACTGCGGCCGGTCCACTTGATGTCCGCTTCGTCGCCGCAGCGATACGGCACACCGGGGAGGTTCGGCCGGATGTCGCCGGCACAGCCTTGCAAGAACATCGCTTTGGTTTTCGATCCGTAGACCGTCTCGACAAAGGTCTGAGCCTCGCCGGGAAAGTCGGCGCTGATCTTCGGAAAACCATTCGGATGTGGCGGCGTGAGCTTGTCACCCCAGGTGAAGACACACGGATGACAGACCGCGTGCATCAAGACGCTCATCGGTTCCAGCGTTCGGCCATCGTCAAAGCGCAGCACCTTGACGCGATGATCGCACGGGCCGTCGGGATCGAGTCGCACCACCGCTCGGCCATTGATGACTTTGCGACGGTTGATATTGAAGTCGATACGGTCTTCGCCGTAGCCGATCGTCACCGGCCGCATCTCTTTGGCGGCCTCGGCCGTCGCCGCGCCGATCTTGGTGAGCATCTCACGGCTCCACGCAGACTCGCGCGACCAGCCCGGTCCCGAATGATTGTGCGATGTCGCGACCAGGATGTTCTCACGCGGCGTCTCGGTCTTCTGGGCAACCACATCACGCACGGCGGCAACCATCTCGCTGGAGGCGCTGATCAAGTCGAGCGTGACGATCGCGGCTCGCGTTTGTTCGTTCGCCAGCAGCAGCACGCCGGCGCGGATCGGATCGCGGACTCCGTTCGTTGGCCGCACATGTCCGACGACCGGTGTATCGGCCGGCGGAGTGATATCGACCTTCGCCACGCCGGCGCGCAAGTTCGATTCGACGCGGAATTGAAAGTCGTCTTCCGCTGTCGAGCACGTCGGACGGACGACCAGCGTCGAACCGACCAAGATCGCGATCATCCACAGTGAGCATTTCATTGTGCAGTTCCCCTGGAGTGCTGCGGCTCGACGCAGCCCTCCATGCAGTTGGAATGACGACATTGATGGCCAGGACAATCGCCGTTGTTGAATCGACCTTCATAGCGACGATGTCTGGACGTTGAGTGTCTCTATTTCAATTGAACGGAGGGCTGCGTCGAGCCGCAGCACTCCAGGGAAACCGCACCTGGAATCCGGGGTTAGCTCTACAGGCGAAACAACTTCTTGGCGTTTTCGTAGAGAATTTTTCGTTCGGCGACTTTGTGGGGAGCGAGCTTCCGGATGGCGGCGATGGTTTGCGACCCCGAGCATCCCGGACCCTTTCCGACTCGATCGTCGCAGTCGCTGCCATACAGAATTTTGTCTTGATGACGATCCAGAAACCCGCGCGTGTGGTCTTCATCGCGAGTCAACGCATTTAATCCAGAGCCGGCGGACATGTCGGCGAACATGTTCGGGTAGTCGGCCAAGTAACGATCGGTCAAACCGCCAGCGGTCACCTTGCCTTTGGGATACAGCACCTTTTGATCGGCGTGGTTCTTGTCGATGTTGGCCCACCAGGTCTGCGCGTGGCCGATGAAGTTGGTCTTCGGAAACTTTTCGAGCATCTTGTGCAGTCGCTCGAAGCCCAGGTTGTAGGTGCCGTGTTGAAAGTGCATGAGGATCGGCACTCGGTATTCGGCCGCCAGGGCATAAAGGATTTGGCTTTCGGCCGAGTCGCATTCCACCGCGAATTTTTGCTCGCCAATGATGATCCCGCCGAGGTCCAGATACTTGGCGATCTCCGCACGGGCTTCCGGCAGATCGGTGACTTCATTGGCTCCAAAGAAGAACTCTTTGGGATGCTGCCGAGCCATCGTCAGGGCGGTGTCGTTTCCACCGGCACCGACTCCGCCCAGCGTGTTGTGCTTGCCATCGCCGGTCGAGGGGCGTTTGACCGACGACCCGGCCGGCAGCAGGATTGTCTGAGTCACTCTCATCGTTCGCTGATGAGCGATCAACTGCTCGGGAGTCCGTTCGCGATAGGTGGTGTGCTGGTGGATGTCGATGATCGGTTCCGCCGCATCCTCCGCCGCACGCGAGAAGGACGACAGCGCGACCGAGCTGCCCGACAAGGAAGTCATCAGGAAACCACGACGAGACAGGAGGCTCATAGCGAACTCCGAAATGAGGGCGAGGCTTGTTGGTCATTGAGTTCCGCAGATAGTAGTCGGCACACTCCGTGTGTGTGAAATCATTGGCGAGCGGGGCGTCGTCAGCCCCCAGACGGACGACACACTTTGCGAACACGGCAATCGATCAGGGGTCAGGTCTTCAAATTTCATTTTTGGCACCGCGAATGGGGTGCGATATGGATTGGAATGGCGGTGTGAGAAAAGAGTCAGGGATGGATCGCGAGGCCAAAAATGAAATTTGAAGACCTGACCCCGGCTCCCGTGACTCGATTCGAGTCACGGAGTGACTCGTCTACTTTGATCGCACACCAATCAAACGGGAGAACCTTCACATGCAACGCTGGTTGATCGTCGTGTCCTTGTTCGCAGCCGGTCTCGCGATCGAATGCACTCAAACGATCGCTGCCGAACCGCTGACGGTGGCGTCGGACTTTGAGGGAGCCTCTGTCCGCGACGTCGAGATCGACGAGGCCACGCGCAGCATCAGCTTCATGCCGGGTGGCGATCCGGTGCGCGGCTGGCCGTGCTGGTGGTACTTCCGTGTGAATGGGATCGCGCCCGGTGAGACGATCACCGTTCGACTGCGCGGCTCGACCGCGACCGTGCCGAAGCCGGGTGCGCCGCCGCAGAAGCCGCTGGCGTCGTCGTGGGCCATGCCGGCTCAAGCGACGTTCTCCAACGACGGACAAACTTGGCTCCACACCGAGAAGGGCAAGCGTCAGGACGAGTGGATGATCTACACGCTCAAGCCGGAGTCCGCATCGGTGTACGTCGCCTGGGGCCCGCCCTACACGCCGAGCACTGCGGCGAAGTTCGTGCGTGCGATGAGCGAGAAGTCTCCGCATGCGAAAGCCACGGAGTTGTGTCGTTCTCGCGGCGATCGCGCCGTGCCGATGCTGCATGTGCAAGAAGGTGAGCGGACCAAGGAACAACGCTTTGGTGTCTGGGTGCAGGCTCGGCAACATGCCTGGGAAAGCGGTTCAAGCTGGGTGGCGCAGGGCTTTGCCGAATGGTTACTCGGCGACGCTCCGGACGCGGCCTGGCTGCGGCAGCATGCGGAGATCTTCATCGTCCCGATCATGGACGTGGATAACACCGCGACCGGCAATGGTGGCAAGGATGCTCAGCCGCAGGATCACAATCGGGACTGGTCCGCTCAGCCGCACTGGAACGAGATCATCGCGGCGCAGCGGATGGTCAGCGGCCTGATTGAAGAAGGCCGCATGGATGTCTTTCTCGATCTGCACAATCCGTCGCCCGATGATCCGACCTTCTTCTACGTCCTGTCGCCCGAACTCTTGAAGGAGCCGATGATCGGGCTGCGCGACCGCTTCGTGGAGTTGGCTTATGCGCGCATCAGCAAAATCAAACCGCTGATCCCGATGAGCAACAAACCGAAGGTGACCGGAGCCAACTATCATCCGCTGTGGCGTCAGATCAGCGCCAACTGGGTGAGCATGAACGGCAACCCTCACACCGTCAGCGTGTGCCTGGAGACGATCTGGAATTACCCGAACAGCACGACCGAAGGCTATCGAGCTGTCGGCTCCAACCTCGCTGCCGCCGTGCGCGAGTATCTCGCCGAACGTCCCGCGAAGCCGTGACGTTGACTAGGTAGCCGCCGTTCGCCAGTAGGTGGGATGTCGGGCATGCGCCCGCGTTCTGGCGAACGGCGGCTACCCAGAAATGTCTTACGCCTGCGCGCGAATGTTCGGGATGAAGTCGATCAATCGTTGCACTTCGTGACGGAGCTGTTGAACAAGGTCGCGAGTCTGATTCCAGTCGGCGTCTTTCGTGGCGGTTTCCAGGTTCAAGCAAATCTGCCTCAAGGCGTTGCCGGCGAGGACACTCACGACCCCTTTGAACCCGTGGGCTTCAGAGGCGATGGCGGCGCAATCGTGTTCCGCCAGCGCGGCGTCGAAGGCGGCCAGACGCGCGGGGCTGGTCGCCTCGAATGCGTCGAGCAGAGTGAGCGCGAAGTCCACGTTGTTCATGCAGCGTTCGAGAAGACGATCACGATCAATCGGTGGCGCAGACAGCAACTCTTGGAATTCGTGCGCTGGCAGTTCCGTGGCGCGATGCGGCGAGTGGGACGAGTATGCGGTGGAGGCGACGGTGATGGCATTCATGAAGTTCTCGTATCTCGATTGGAAGGTACGTTCAAACGTGATCCGGTCCGAGTTCGTGACTCGGATCGCTATGAAATTCGTAGCTCACCGTTTTCGTCGGATTCGCGATGGCAGCGAGTCAACCGCGACACTGCCACAAGCCGAATGACTCACGTCCCGTTCGTGTCAGCAGCAACGACTGTTACGAGGCCGGCTACGGGACAGTCCGCAGCGACCGGTGCCTTCTTCAAAAAACTCTCTTCAGCGCCGACTTGCGTCAGGGTTTTTCCTAGTTCGCTGAAGTGAACCGGTCCCGACCAGTTTCGTGACTTAGGCTTTTTTCGCGTTGTTTTGAATCATTCCAAGAGGCTCGATCATGTTCGGAATCGATTTTGGGGTGCTTGCCAAGGATCGAAAGACTCCAGCGAAGGCCGACACCGCGCAGGGTTCGGCGCTCACGATCAAGGGTCGAGCGTCGTCGACACATCTGTCCGGGGCAGCGCCGGCGACTCGGATCAACGCGGGTGACTTGGACGAAGTCATGGCTCAATTGGGCCACCAAGATGCTGCGCCATTTTGGCCGAACGTGCCGGGCTACGAGATTCTGGAAGAGCTGGGCAGGGGGAGCATGGGCATTGTCTACAAGGCTCGGCAAATCCAACTTCAGCGGATCGTCGCGCTCAAGATGATTCGCGCCGACGTGCATGCCAGCCAGGACGAGTTGCAGCGGTTCATGGCCGAGGCGCGTGTGCTGGCCTCGCTGCAACATCCCAACATCGTGCAGCTCTTCGAGGTCAATCGCCAACAGAACTCGCCGTACTTCTGCATGGAGCTGGTCAGTGGCGGCACCTTGGCCGATCGGCTGAATGGCCGGCCGCAGCCGTTTCGTCCCGCCGCTCAATTTTTGTTGACGGTCGCGCGTGCCGTGCATGTGGCGCATACGAGCGGCATCGTGCATCGCGACTTGAAGCCGGCCAACATCTTGATTGCTCCGTTCGAGACCAGTCATCATCGCCTGCGTTCTTTGACTCAGGAGCTGGGGCTGCAACCGCCCGAGTTCTGTTTGGGAACTCCCAAGATCACGGACTTCGGAGTCGCCAAGCAATTGCACGACACATCGGGGCAGACCGAAAGCGGAATGATTCTGGGAACGCCCAGCTACATGGCTCCGGAACAGGCGGAGGGAAAGTCCAGTCGCGTTGGCCCGCCCGCCGACGTCTATGGCTTGGGAGCGATCCTCTATGAAATGTTGACCGGCCGGCCTCCGTTCGTCGCCGAGTCCAACATGGAGACCGTTCTGCAACTGTTCCAGACGGAGCCGGTGGCTCCGTCGAAGTTGCAGCCCAAGATTCCGCGCAACTTGGAAACGATCTGTCTGAAGTGTCTGCAAAAAGATCCGCGCCGCCGTTATCCCAGCGCTGAGGATCTGGCGGATGACCTGCAACGGTTCCTGGATGGCGAGACCATCCTGGCCAAGCCGCCGACGCTCGCTGAGCAATTGTGGAAATGGGCGCGACGTCGTCCCGCTCTGGCCATGTTGTCCGCCTGCTTGGTCTTGGCGTGCGTCAGCGATTTGGGGTTAGTCCTGCTGCACCAGAGGGATTTGACAGCCAAGTTGGATCTCGCACTGGCGGATGAACGTGGAGCTCGCCAGGCGGAAGAAGCAGCCAGTGAGCGCGTGCGGCTCGGTGAACTTCGAGCGAAGACCAAGGAGTTGCTCAGCGCCGGCGAAACCGCGCTGGCGATTCAAGACTGGGAACACGCTGAACTGCAACTCACGCGTGCGCGGGACCAAGTCGCCGGTGTGTCCGAGTTGGCCGATCTGCAATCGCACATCGCGCAGTTGCTCCGTCAGACCAGCCAACGTCAGGTCGATCACGCGCGATTGCAGAACTTTCTGCGACTTCGCAACGCAGCGCTGTTTCATGCCACGCTCTTCACTGGCGGCGACTTAGCCTCGGCCCTGCACGAGACCCGCGCGGTGGCGTTGGAGGCACTGGCTCAGTTCGGCGTCACTCCCGAGTCGTCGGCGGAACCGACCGTCGACAGTCCGTTCTACTCGGAGCGGCAAAAGACTGAGGTCATCACCGACTGTTATGAACTGCTCGTGGTGTTGGCCGAGACCGTGGCGCATCCGCTGCCGGGACAGACGGCGAATCACCAGCAAGCCGAAGAGGCTCTGGCGATCCTGGATCGGGCGGCTCGGCTGGGAGTGACCACGCAAGCCTTTCATCGTCGCCGTGCGCATTACCTGAGTTTGCTCGGTCGCACCGAAGACGCGGAACTGGAACGCCAGCGCGCCGACACTCTGCCAGCTTCCAGCAGTCTCGATCACTTTCTGTTGGGGCAGGAGCACTACCGCGAAGGTGCCAGTCAACCGGCGATCCTGGCCTTTCAGAATGTCTTGCAACGCGAGCCGGATCATTTCTGGGCCAGCTATTACTTGGCTCTGTGCTGGCTGAAGACGCAGCATCCCGACCAAGCCGCCTCGTGCCTGACCGCTTGTTTGAGCCAACGCCGCGATGTGCCGTGGATCTATCTGCTGCGAGCCTCCGCCTGGAGTGAGTTGAGTCAGTTCGCCCGCGCGGAAGAGGATTTTGAAGCCGCGCTGGCGACATCGCTGCCCGACACGGCGCGATACGGCTTGCTGATCAATCGCGGCGTCATGCGCATTCGCGAAGGGAGCCTCGACAGTGCGATGGCGGATCTGCAACTGGCGATCTCGCTGCGACCGCGGCAGTATCAAGGCTATGTCAACTTGGCTCAGGCGTATCTGAAGGGTCAGCAACTCGAACAGGCCGTTGAGCAACTCGATCACGCGATTCAACTCGAACCGAACGCCGCGTCGCTGTATCGCACGCGAGCGCGTCTGCAACTGCTGCGACAGAATTCCTCCGACGCTCTGGCCGATTTTGATCAGGTCATGCGACTGGAAACGACGGCCGCGACACCGGCTTTGGCTGACGATCACTTTGAGCGTGGCCGCATCCTGCACGTTCAACAGGATTTTCCCGCGGCGCTGGCCGCCTTCGACGCAGCTCTTCAACTCCGGCCTCGTGACGTTCGCGTTTGCCGGTTCCGCGCCGAGACGTTGCTGGAATTGAATCGTTTGCCCGAAGCGTTGCAGTCATTGAACGACTGTTTGAAATACGGTCCACCGGATGCCGGAGCCTTTCGCGCTCGTGCGGCTCTGCGCACCCGGTTGGGCCGATATGCCGAAGCCCAGACCGATTACACCCGCGCTCTGGAGTTGAATGCGAACGGGGCGACCTATGCCGCTCGCGGCTGGTGTTTCCTCGTCGCCGATTCTCCGAAGCTGGCATTGGCGGACTTCGAGGAGTCGCTTCGACGGACTCCCGCGCAGAGCGATGCCTATGCCGGTCGCGGCCTGTGCCGTGTTCTTTTGAGTGAGAGTCAGTCGGCGATCGCTGATGCCGAGGAAGCGCTCCGTCAGGGACCGGACTCACCACGGCTGTTCTACAACGTGGCTCGCATTTATGCCCAGGCGGTCCTCACGTCTCGCTCCCGCGTGAATGCCGATGTGCCGAACGTCCGCACTTGTCACGAGCGTGCCGTGCAGACCTTGAATCAAGCCCTCGCCATGCAGAGTGCTCCCGAAGCGGCTCACTTCTGGCAAAGCGTTGTTGAAACCGACAAGGCTCTGAATCCCATCCGACAGACGACTGCATTTCGGCAACTCGCCGGGCGCTATTCGATTCCCTGGAGTGCTGCGGCTCGACGCAGCCCTCCATCCTTGCGGGAGAAAACTGTCGATGTTGTTGAAACGTCGCCGTGAGCAGACGTGATGAAGGTCACTCGTCACGACCACCTCGTGCGACGTTCGTTACGTTCTTGCCGCGATTGATGGAGGGCTGCGTCAAGCCGGAGCACTCCAGGGAAAATCATCAATCATGAATCGCACCACTTGGTCCACCTGCTGCCGATGGCTCCAGCGCCGTGCTGGTGGTACTTCCGCGTGAACGGGATCACGCCCGGCGAGACGATCACCATTCGACTGCGCGGCTCGACCGCGACCGTACCGAAGCCGGGAGCGCCGCCGCAGAAGCCGCTCGCGTCGTCGTGGGCGATGCCGGCTCAAGCGACGTTCTCCAACGACGGACAAACTTGGCTCCACACCGAGAAGGGCAAGCGTCAGGACGAGTGGATGATCTACACGCTCAAGCCAGAGTCCGCGTCGGTGTTCGTGGCCTGGGGTCCGCCCTACACGCCGAGCACCGCCGCCAAGTTCGTGCGTGCGATGAGCGAGAAGTCGCCGCACGCGAAAGCCACGGAGTTGTGTCGTTCGCGTGGCGATCGAGCCGTGCCGATGCTGCATGTGCAAGAAGGGGAGCGGACCAAGGAACAACGCTTTGGTGTCTGGGTGCAGGCTCGGCAACATGCCTGGGAAAGCGGTTCAAGCTGGGTGGCTCAGGGCTTTGCCGAATGGTTGCTCGGCGACGGTGCGGATGCGGCTTGGCTACGGCAGCACGCGGAGATCTTCATCGTGCCGATCATGGACGTGGATAACACTGCGACCGGCAACGGCGGCAAGGATGCCGTGCCGCAGGATCACAATCGGGACTGGTCCGCTCAGCCGCATTGGAACGAGATCATCGCGGCGCAGCGGATGGTCAGCGGCCTGATTGAAGAAGGCCGCATGGATGTCTTTCTCGATCTGCACAATCCGTCGCCCGATGATCCGACCTTCTTCTACGTCCTGTCGCCTGAACTCTTGAAGGAGCCAATGATCGGCCTGCGCGACCGCTTCGTCGAGTTGGCCTATGCGCGCATCAGCAAGATCAAGCCGCTGATTCCGATGAGCAACAAGCCGAAAGTGACCGGAGCCAACTATCATCCGCTGTGGCGTCAGATCAGCGCCAACTGGGTCAGCATGAACGGCAACCCTCACACCGTCAGCGTGTGCCTGGAGACGATCTGGAATTATCCGAACAGCACGACCGAGGGTTATCGCGCCGTCGGCTCTAACCTCGCGGCCGCCGTGCGCGAGTATCTCGCCGAACGTCCCGCGAAGCCGTGACGATGACTGGACCTCAAACATTCGCTGCCTCCTTAAATTCGCTGTCGCCTCTTCGTCTTGAGAGGGAGATCGACAGCGAATTTAGGGAGGCAGCGAATGGGACGGCTGCGGAAATCTTCGAGACCGGAGGTACGCGAGCGACCTTCGAATCAGGCTTATCCCTAGATCGCCGGATGCTTCTGAATCCGATCGGTTTCCTGACCTAGCCTACATCGCGGTGACTTAAATCATCGCGAGGGGCGGGAAGATGTCCGGAATCGCGTTTGGCCAAGTTCGCCAGAACTTGGGTCAAGTGCGTGCCGTCCCGATCTCTGACGAGATTGGCGACAGAAAGACCCCATCATGATTCGATTCCAAACGTCCAATCCGCGTGGGCTGAGTCTGCGACGAATGCTCGCCCTGTTTGCACTGTTGCTGTTGACCGTCGGCGGAGTGTTTCGGCTGTTGCCGCATCTGGCCGCCGTCTTGCCGGCTCTTGTTCCGGAACTGCTAGGAGCCGCGCTATTGACCGCCGTCAGCGTGGCCATTCTGCGACATGTGGACTCGCACTTGAACAGCCACGTCAGTTCTTCCGAAAGGGCTGCGGCGGAAGAGAGGATCGGACAACGCGAGAACGGCGAGGTGTTCCCCGTCGAAGTGGTGCTCAGCAGCCTGACGCAGGGCAACGATCAGACCACCGAACAGAAGCGGCTGGAAGAGCGGCTGCGCCAAGCGCAAAAGATGGAAGCGGTCGGTCAGTTGGCCGGCGGAGTCGCGCACGACTTCAACAACCTGCTGAGCGTCATCATTGGCTACAGCGAGATCCTGCTCGCTCAGTCAAACACGGAGGACGAAAACTATGAGTTGCTGGAACAGATTCAGCAGGCGGGCGAGCAAGCGGCTTCGTTGACACGCCAGCTCTTGGCCTTTGGCCGCAAGCAGACGCTGCAAGTCAAGATTCTCAACGTTAATGACATCGTTCAAGACATGACCAAGATGCTCCGCCGCATGATTGGCGAAGACATCGAGATGGTCCTCCGCACAGATCCGCTGCTCGGCCAAGTGCAGGCGGACCCCTCGCAGATGGAGCAAATCCTGATGAACCTGGCGTCCAACGCCCGCGACGCCATGCCACAAGGAGGCACGCTCACACTCACAACGGCCAACATCGATCTGGAACAGGCCCAGTCCTGCCCCGATGCGGACATCGCACCTGGCCCCTATGTGATGCTGACCGTCTCGGACACCGGCCAAGGCATGGATGAAGTGACCAGCACGCACGCGTTCGAGCCGTTCTTCACCACCAAGGAACTCGGCAAAGGGACGGGACTCGGTTTGGCCACCGTTTATGGAATCGTCAAACAGAGCAATGGGCACATCGAACTGGAGAGCCAGTTGGGCCACGGCACGACGTTCCGCATCTATCTGCCGCGACTGGCAACCGAGAGTGTGCGTTCCCAGGACACTCAAATTCCGGCAGAGATTTGCCGAGGACAAGAAACCGTGCTGCTGGTGGAAGACGAAGAGATTGTGCGTCGACTCACCAGCTTTATTCTGCAAGCCAGCGGTTACACGATCCTCAGCGCCAGTTCGGGCGAGGAGGCTCTGGCGTTGTGCCGGGAACATCCGGGAGAGATCTCTTTGATGGTCACCGACATCCTCATGCCGCAGATGGACGGGGTCCGCTTGGCGAAACTCGCCCTGGAGGTTCGCAAGGATCTGAAGGTGCTCTTCATCTCCGGCTACACGAAAAACATTTTGGAGAACTATGGGGAATTCGATACCTCGGCGGCGTTTCTTTCCAAACCGGTTTCCCCCAAAGTCCTGACGAACAAAGTGCGCGAGGTGCTCGATGCTGCGACCTGCAAAACGGCCTGTTGACGCTCACCTCCCCGCAGACAGACGCACGACACACAGGGCGTGCGAACCGGGGTCAGGTGTTCTGATTTCTGTTTTGGCCGTGGAGATGCCGTCGAGTGTCGTTGCCAGACAACCTTCCAATCGACAATCGATATCTTTGCTGACGCCAAAACAGAAATCAGAACACCTGACCCCTCTTCGTTCTCTACGAATTCGCTGCATCGCCGTCGGTTGTCTCTGGCTCTTGAGCCTGTGTCACACGGCCGATTCGGCGGAACCGCCACGACCAAGTTTGCTCATCGGCTACAACGAACACCGCACCAACTTGCCCGGCGGACGACAGCCGAATGTCAGCTCGAACCGAGCGATGCTGGTGAAAGCGGACGGCTCACAACGACGCCCATTGGCCGCCGATCTGGCCAACGAACCCGGCGTCTCGACTCAGTTCGCCGCTTGGTCGCCGGATGGCAAGACCGCCGTCATTGGCCGCGGCTGGGAGAGTCTTGAGAACGCCAAGTGGGAAGAGGAACACAAGACGTTCCGCTTCACTCCCGAAGGTTGGCTCTACGACTCCTATCTGGTGGATGTCGCGACCGGTAAAGCGGAGAACGTCACGGCGGTCGAACGAGTCAGCTTCTACAACTCAGGATTGTTCTTTTGGCCGAACGATCCCAAGAAGCTCGGCTTCACAGCGCTGATCGGTGGCAACTCCAAACCCTTCAGCATGGATCGCGATGGCCGCAACAAGGTCGATCTCACGAAGAACTCGAACGGCTTTGCTTACGGCTTCAGCAGCTCACGCGACGGCTCACGCATTTCGTACCACGAGAACTATCAGATCTATCTGGCCGACGCCGATGGCTCAAAGCGGGTGAAGGTTCAAACCGGGCAGCCTTTCAACTTCGCACCGTCGTGGTCTCCCGATGGCCAATGGCTGCTGTTCGTTTCCGGCGAGCACTACAACTGCCATCCGCACATCGTTCGCGCGGACGGGACCGGCCTGAAGAAGCTGGCCGACCGAGCCGGCTATCGCGGCGTGACCGAGTTCCTCGACGTCCCCGACTTCCACGGCGGCAGCAGCGATACCCCGATCTGGTCCGTCGATGGCGCTTCCGTTTTCTACACCGCCAAGGTCGGCAACAACGTTGAACTGTTCCGAGTCACGCTCGCCGGTATCACCGAGCAACTCACCAAGTCCGCCGAGGGAACTCTGCACTACCACCCGAAGCCCTCCCCCGACGGACACTGGATTGTGTACGGCTCGAAGAGGAACGGCGTGCGGAACCTGTTTCTGATGCGCCTGTCGGATCGCGCCGAGCATCCCCTGACCGACTTGCCGGTCGGCCACGCGGCGATGCACGCTTACTGGCAACCGGCGGCAAGTCCTGATTGACTGATGCAGTCTCGATTGCGTCGAAGTTCTTGCGGTCTTCGAGGCCGACCGCTGATATCATTTGGTGATGATCGCCGATCGAGAGAGGGGTCAGGTGTTCTGATTTCTGTTTTGGCATCACCAACGGAATCAATCGTGGTTTGAAGAACGGTTTCGCGACAGGTATCGATGCCGATTGAACGGCCAAAACAGAAATCAGAACACCTGACCCCGGCTCGCTCGCAAATTCGTCGCACGCACAATTATCCCGAATGAGATAAACGATGATTTCAAACATCACGACGACCATTCCAGCTCTGCTTGGCGGCCTGCTCATATCGGCGTCGTCGCTCATGGCGGAAGATCGCGTGGACTATCTGAAGCAGATCAAGCCGGTGCTGACGGCGCGCTGCGTGGCGTGTCACGGGGCGCTCAAGCAAGAGGCCGGCTTGCGGCTCGACACAAGGGCGCTGGCGATCAAAGGGGGCGAGTCGGGAGCGGTGATCGCGCCCGGCGATGCCGAAGCGAGCCTGTTGTTGAAACGAGTCACGGCGAAGGACGAATCCGAACGCATGCCGCCGGAAGGTGAGCCGCTCAAGCCCGAGCAGATCGAAGCACTCCGAAAGTGGATCGCTCAGAAGGCGGAAGCTCCAGCCGATGAGCAACCGGAACGACACCCGCGCGATCATTGGGCGTTCAAGACTCCCGTGCGGCCGGCGGTGCCCGATCTCAAATCTGAAATCTCAAAGTTCAAATCTCAGATTTCAAATCCCATCGACGCCTTCATCGCTCGCGAGCAACTCCATCGAGGAATCACGCCCCAGCCGGAAGCCGATCGGCGAGTCTGGTTGCGGCGCGTTTCGCTCGACCTGATCGGCCTGCCGCCGACCACGGAAGAACTCGATGCGTTCGTGGCTGACCAATCGCCCGACGCGCATGACAAGGTTGTCACACGATTGCTCGACAGCCCGCAGTACGGCCAACGCTGGGGCCGGCATTGGATGGATATCTGGCGCTACAGCGATTGGTGGGGATTGGGGGCTGAGGTTCGCAATTCTCAGAAGCACATCTGGCATTGGCGGGACTGGATTATCGAGTCGCTCAACGCCGACAAAGGCTACGACCAGATGCTGCGCGAGATGCTCGCGGCGGATGAGCTGTATTTCAACGACCTCGATCGGCTGCGCGCGACCGGGTATCTGGCTCGGCAGTATTTCATCTTCAATCGGACCGCGTGGCTGGACGAGACCATCGAGCACACCGCGAAGGGGATGCTCGGTCTGACGTTCAATTGCGCGAAGTGTCACGACCACAAGTACGACCCGTTCTCACAGGCCGAGTACTACAAACTGCGCGCGATCTTCGAGCCGTATCAGATTCGCACCGAGATGGTCCCCGGCCAGCTCGATTTCGAGAAGGACGGCATCCCCCGCGCGTTCGATGCGCATCTCGACGTGCCGACGCACCTGCATGTGCGCGGCGACGATCGCAACCCGGACAAGAGCCGCGTCATGGAGCCCGCCGTCCCCGCGTTCTTGTCCTCCGACGAACTGAAGCTGGCGATCGAACCGATCGCGCTCCCGCCCGAAGCAACGCACCCCGGCTTGCGCGAGTTCGTGATCAACACACACCGCCAATCGGCCGAGCAACAAATCACTGCCGCTCGTTCGGCGGTGGATGCCGCGAAGAAGAAGCTCGTTGAGTCTGAGGCGACGGCGAAAGAGTTGGCAGCAAAAGCGGCTGCCCCGAAACCAGACACTCCGGCCAAGGACGACGCGAAGCCTGCCGACGCACCGGTCGATGTTCTGGTGCGAGACGACTTCTCGACCGAGAAGCCGGATGTGTGGGAACAGCTCACTGGCAAGTGGAGCTACGAGAACGGCCGGCTCATTCAATCGCAGGCCGGCGCGATTCGCGGTGCCCTGCGATTGAAGCAGATGCCTCCCGCCGACTTTGAAGCCAAAGTGAAATACGTTCCGACTGGTGGTGAGATGTGGAAGTCCGTCGGCATCACCTGCGACGTAACGACGGAAGGAAACGAACTGCTCGCGTATGTCAGCGCCGTGGCCAGCGGACCGAGGTCTCAGATCTCGTTCAAGCAAGGGGGCAACCACGTCTATCCGCCGACCGCGCAACAAGCTCGCAAAGTCGAGCTCAACCAACCGCACGAGATCGTGCTGCGAGTCCGCGGGACATTGCTCAACATGCTGGTCGACGGCGAGCACTCAATCGCGTTCCGCTTGCCGACTGGTCTGGAACGACAGCGCGGGGCTCTCGAACTCATCACCTACGACGCGAAGGTCGAGTTCGTGTCCTTTGAACTCCGGCCACTGCCGATGGAATTGAAACTCGTCGAAGCAGACGCTCCGAAAGCCAAGCCCGCTGCCACAGCCGCCGCACCGTTGCCGATCGACCAAGCGCTGCTCGCCGTGACCATCGCGGAGAAAGTACTGGCGTCTGCCGAAGCGCAACTGATTTCGATCGACGCGCGAGCCGCTGCCGATCTCGCCAAAGCAGGACGGGAAGGAATACCCGCCCAACCAGAGCAAGCCGTCAAAGACTTCGCGCGCTCCGCTTCCAGATTTGAACGAGTTCTCACGGCCGCTCGCGCGGACGAAGAACTCAGTCGCGCGGAACTCGCGCTGCTGCAAGCCGCCGCCGACAAGAAGGCCGATCCCGAAAAGAAACTCGCCACCGCGAAGACCGCGCTGGAGACCGCTCGCAAAGCGATCGACCTGCCCAGCGAGACTTACACACCTCTGCCCGGCGCGAAGAAGACTCAAGAGGACTATCAAAATCGCAACGCCGGCAAGCCGTTCCTGACCACGAGCACCGGACGACGCTCCGCTTTTGCAAAGTGGCTCACCGACCCGCGCCAACCGCTGCCGGCGCGCGTCGCGGTCAATCACATTTGGATGCGGCACATGGGCAAACCGCTCGTGCCAACGATCTTCGACTTCGGTCGCAAAGGAACGCCGCCGAC
>CAMDDX010000152.1 GCA_945893075.1 Planctomyces sp. SH-PL62
GACCGGCATGCGATTGTGAGTCGGTTGCACGAGCGCGTTCGGTTCTGTGGTGATGACGGAACACGATTCGATGACCTCGCCCGTCGGCCCGCACCAGCGATCCGACAATCCGGCAAACGCGAACAGGCTGTCGTCCGACAGAGAGAATCGAATCGGCACTTTTTTCTTCGGGTTGGTCTTGTCCCATTCATAGAAGCCGTCCGCCACAATCAAGCAGCGACTCCGGCGAAACGGCGTGCGGAACACTCGATTGTTCGCCAGCTCCTCGCCGCGAGCGTTGATGCACTTCGCGGCCATAGAAGCATCCTTCGCCCAGCTCGGTATCAGCCCCCAGCGAAGCAACGCCGGCTCGCGTCCCGCAGTCAAACGACGAACCGCCAACACCGATTGTGTGGGCGCGATGTTGAATCGCGGTTCGTTCCATTCGACCAACTCGCGCATCAATTGGAAGAACTCGGCAATCTGCCGAGCCGACATTCTCAAGGTGAATCGACCGCACATACTTCGGCATTCCCTGTGACCCGGTTCGGACCAACGCACGCGAGTTAAGGATACCGCCAACACCGCCAAACGCGACGCCGTGTGCGACGCGCTGCGAGCCAGGTTGGTTCGCCAAACCGAAAAAAGGTGCTGGTCCAGTTCATGACGCGCACCTCGATCAGGAACAAACTCCACCAGGAGTGGCGTCCTCAAAAACAACCACACGTTTCAAAACCAAATTGGTGAACTCAAGCCTATCCGGTATGCCGTATTGCTTAAATTCCCAGTTTCACATTTACACACTCATCTACTATGAGGCCAAGTTGACAACGTTTGTGCTTGGCGGAAAGTTCTTCCAGATTTCGGAGATGACATCATGGCGAGTTTCTCAGACGCGTTTGCGGCATTGGACGACTATCGCTTGGCTCTGATGGAGGCGCAGCAAGACGAAGGAACAGGAGCGGTTGCGGGCGCAGTTGCTGGAGCATTTGCCGCGCGAGGTGCCATGTCGGCATTCGCAACACCGTTGAACAACGTCCATGCCACGGGCGTGGGAATTCGGATCAAGGGGGGCAAACTCCTTACGAAGGAATTCGTGCTCAAAGTCTATGTGTTCGACAAACAAGACTTGGGAAAGAAGACGCCGAAACTGACGCAGGGTGCGTTTCAAGGGATCGAAATTGATGTCGAACACCTGCCCATTCAGCAAGCCTTGGCAAAGCGCCGCGCCTCTGCGACGGCGTTGGCGGGAACTACGCCGGCGCAACATCAAGCTCGGCGGCGGCCTGTGATTGGAGGAATTCAAATCAGCCCCTCTGGTGCGGCATTTGTCGGCACACTGGGATGTCTTGTCCGCCGTGGTCCAGTGGTCGGCGGACAGTTGTTTGCGTTGAGCAACAACCATGTCTTGGCCGACACGAATGCCTTGCCGATTGGTACAAAAATCGTGCAACCATTCGGCGTGTCACCCAACGACGTTTTTGCGCGATTGAGCCAGATTGAGCCAATTCAATTCCCCACGGGCGGTGTCACTCCCAGAAATCGTATGGATGCCGCCATTGCAGGGATCACGCAGGCCAGTCTCGTTCAGACAGGAAAGATCTTCGGGATCGCCAATTACAACCCCACTTTGTTGGCCGCACGTCCGGCGATGCGAGTCACGAAGTCGGGCCGCACAACGGCCGTCACTCAGGGGACGGTCACGGCGATTCGAGTCAACGGTGTCACAGTGAATTATGGAACTCAGCAGTCCCCGCGGATCGCGGTCTTCGACAACTGCGTGCAGATCGCCGGGCAGCCCGGCCGGTCGTTTAGTCTTCCGGGCGACTCCGGATCGGCGATCCTTGAGCAATCGTCCGGACGTCCGATCGCGCTGCTTTTCGCAGGCAATGGCGTTTCCACGACGGCTTGCGACCTCACCGCAGTCTGTTCGCGATTTAACGTCGTTCCCGCTTAATCCATCGGCTGGTTAGAATCACGGACTGCCGTTGGACGGGAATCCAACGGCAGTTTGTTTCATCCGAAATGCAAGGGGATCGTCAAATGCGGCCACCGACACTGCACATCCCTGGCGAACCAAAATCCGCAGACCCTCCGGCTGAGTTGTTGACCCTCTGTGATACGCTGGTTCATCCGTTAGTACGCCGCACGGGAATCACCTGCGACGCCAAAGGAAACTGGGCCTTGCTCGCGTCCGTTCCCAAGACAACCAACATCCCAATTCCAGCTCTCGAGGCCATGTGCGGTGGCTTTCCCGTGGCTTACGAAGCTGAGCCAGATGAGCCACTTCGACCCTATGACGGTGGAAATACAACTCCGGTCTCTGCGGGTTGATGGTGACTGGAAAGCATTGGTGGGATTGGGAGTCGCGCAGGAATCAACGGGGCACAGGGACAAGCCCGGTGGAGCGATTCTCAACGGGCGACTAATCCCGGTACCGGTTCCGACTGCTCGACCAGTGACATCACTTCGCGTGGGACTCCGCGAGCCAACCGCAGCGCGGCCACATCAAACAGGGTGTGCAAGACCGTGCCGAGCAGATGCGATGTCGTGATCGGTTCGGACAGCGGGATGTCATTTTTGCGGGACGCTTGGCCGATAACTTGGCCCATCTTCAACCCGCCTCCAGCGAACGCCAGCGTGCTGAGGTTCGACCAGTGATCGCGGCCGCCGCTCTTGTTGATCTTCGGCGTGCGACCGAAGTCCCCCGTGATGATCAGCAGCACTTTGTCGCTCAGCCCGCGAGCGGCCACGTCTTCCAAAAACGCGGAGACCGCTTGATCGACCGAGCGGCCGAGCATCTCCATGCCAGCGACGATGCCAGGATTGTTGCCGTCCGCGTGCATGTCCCAACCGGCCGAATGCACCGTCACGAATTGGCAACCCGACTCAACCAGCCGCCGCGCGGTCAGCATGTGTTGGCCAAGCAGCGACGGGCGAAACAACTTCTTGCCGACTTGAATGTGACTGGTGTCATACCGCTCGACCAAGCGGCGCTTCTCTTTCGACAGATCGAACGCCTCGGCCGCGCTCCCCAAGATCACGTCGAACGCTTGCTGAGTGAATCGGTCGGCGCTGTCGAGTATCTGTAACTCGTCCGCCTCGGATTTCAGTTGGTCGAGCGACGCCAGCAACTCGCGGCGATTGTCGAGCCGACCACGCGGGATGTTGAGCGTCATGTTGCGAACCGCGTCGCTCTTGCCGCTCGGATTGAACGGCCCGAACGCCGCGCCGAGCGAATTCGGTTCGGAGCCGTTCTCCACTCGCGTCCGTTCGTTGCGATACTGCGGATCGACCTCGTCCGTGTTGAGCAGCGTGAAGCTCGGCATCCCGGTGCGTGGATGATTCGCGCCTGCCAACCGCGAGCAGACCGACCCCATGCTGAATCCCGTCTTCCGCTTCCCAACCGGATCGGTGCCGCCGGTCAGCATGTGGACGATGGCCTCGACGTGTCCCGTCAGCGGATGCTGAAAGCTCCGCACCACCGCCATCTCGTGAGCATGCCGCGCGAGCTGCGGAAACGTCCCGCCGAAAGCCACTCCCGGCAGCGACGTCGTCACCTCGCCGGTCATGCTGCTGTACGGAGCCGGCGCGTCCATGGCCGGATTAAACGTCTCGATATGCGAAGCGCCTCCGGAGAGAAACAACAGCACGATCGACTTGTTACGCACAAAGCTCGGCCGCCCGGAATTGCTCGCACCGGCCACTGTCTCCGCCAACGCGGCTTGTTGCTCGAACAGCCACGGCAACGTCAGCCCGCCGAGCGACAACGTGCCGGCCTGCACGAAATCGCGACGAGAGATGCGATCGCAACTCGGCTGAGCATGATCCGACAGCAGCGTGAGCATTTAGAAAACTCCAATCCTGATTGCTACGACACGGGAGAGCGAGACTCCCGTCGAGCCGTTGAGTCGATGACCTCAATGAATCAGTTGCAGTTCGTATCGATCTGCGATGATCACGAAAACGTCGTCGTATGTTGCGAGAACAAAGTGCCGATGCGATTCGCTGACCTTTGCCGAATGATCTTTCGCTTTCATCCGCTTCAACCATTCAGAATCTCTGACCTCGTCGAAACTGGAAACGCCATCTGTCATGTCAAAATCGAGTTCGATCATTTGGAGTGCGAGTAATCCAGAAAACACTAATTCGAAGCCAACTTCCTCATCCGAGTCGGCAATATCCGAGCAAAGATGAGGATTGAATGATCCGCAAAAACGAATCCGATTTGATGAGTAGTCGAATTCGACCGATTCGAGGTAAATCGCGTCGCGACCGCGAACAATACCGACCTCAGTTTTGATTGCGAAATTGCTTTGTTCCATCGTCATCCACTCGCCTCGACTGTTGGCGAATTACGGTCTCAGTCTCTGCTCGCGGAGCAACTGGTCGGCCCAAGCATCGTCCTCGGCGGCCAGCGGCGGGTCGGGCGGTTGCTCGTAATTCATCCGATACCGGCCGCGTTCGTAACACTCATCCAACAGCGGTTGCAGTTGCAGGACGAGGTCACTATCAGAAGGACGCAACGGAACACGGATATTTGGCAACGGCTCACGCAAGGAGACGGGATAGATGGCCGCTTCATCGGGATGATTCGCTCGGCGAACGACGATCCAGTGAGGCGCACGACGTTTACGCGGCAGCTTTCTTTCCGGAAGGGCCAGGACAAAACCGCCGCCGCGGATCAAGTCGATTTCCACCAGGTTGACACGAGCGGCAATGAATTCCGCCTGCTTCTTGCGGTAAGTTTTGCGACCTTGGCTCGACTTATTCGCCGGGCTTAACAGCTCAATGCCGGTGACAACTCGACCGCCGCCGGTGGAATCAAGGATCTCAATGTGACGTTCGGTGCGCGGGTCGTCTCGCAATGTGACCAACAGTGGTTCAGCAACGGCCACCGACGAACTCACGCCAACGGGTGCGGACAAGGCCGATTCGGCTTCAAAGACGCTGACGTCCGGATAAATCGTTCGTCGTTCATCGGCGAAATCGACCGTAATGCTCTCCACGATCCGAGCTTCCAGGTCACCCGGAAGCAACTGATTGAGTGCGTCGCTCATCGCGACCGTGAACCGCGTATGAAAATCGCCCCACCGCTCTTGCAGGTAGGGGTTCATGCCGGGAAATGGATTCTTCATGGGAAACTGCTCAATGAATGTTACACGGCAGCTAACTCGCGGGCGTGAGTGATTTCTCGTTGGCCAACCGGGCGAACTTGATCGGCTTTCAGTGTTACCACGGCGGCGGTGCGACCATCCAAAGTCAAGAATTCCACTTCATAGGCTTCACCGTCTCGGTAAACGTGAACGACAGTGCCCACGTCACCTGCCTCGAGCTTTTCGGCTGGGACGGAGACTGTCAGGACGGCTCTTTCATGTTCTCGAATCATCGTGACCTCTTATTCGTCTCGCGGGTACGCCGTCACCAAGCGCGGCGTGTCTTCGCCGGCTTCCACAATCCACACGGTTCGCACGTTCGGCGACTGGCCACTCGGTGTCTCCAGCGGACCCGCGACAATGTACTTGTGCCCGTGCGGTGATTCCACAACTTTCTCGACTTCCGTATTGATCGCCAACCTACGAAACGCGACAGACAGCGTCTCCCATTCATCTTGTCGAAATCTATGCGACAGAAAAAACGCCGCCTTTCCGCCATTGTCGGGATGCGCTGCATTGAGCAGATAGCCGGCGATCTTTGCTTGCTCGACAACGGCCTGCTCACGGTTTGGCAATTTCATGCGGCACCTTGAGGTCATCCCTCATGTCAGGGCGCTGGCAATTTGCGAAATGACGCCGACTTCGGCTCACGGTTTCTTTGCATCGCTGTTGGTACGCGGGATGGGCGGGCCGAGCAGCGTCACGATGTCGCTGTGATCGATGCTTTCTTTTTGCAGCAGTGCGTTGGAGACGGCGTCGAGTTGCGGGCGGTGTTCGGCTAAGAGCTTGGAGGCGCGATCGGCGGCGGCGTTGAGGAAGCGTTGGACTTCCAGGTCGATGGTGTGCGCGGTCTCTTCGCTGAACTCGCGAGCTTCGTGCAGCTCTTTGCCGAGGAAGGGATGATCTTCCCCCTGACGGAAGGCGACGGGGCCGATCTTCTCGCTCATGCCCCAGTGGCTGACCATGCGGCGCGCCAGCGAGGTCGCGCGTTTCAGATCGTCTTCGGCTCCGGCGGAGTATTCGTCGAAGACCAGCTTCTCGGCCGCTCGGCCGCCGAGCATCATCGCCATTTGCGAGTGCATCCGCTTCTCGCCGTAGTGATAGCGGTCCTCTTCCGGGAGCAGTTGCGTGACGCCGAGTGCTCGGCCGCGCGGGATGATCGTGACCTTGTGGACCGGATCGACATCGGGCAGGAACCAGGCGAGCAGCGCGTGTCCCGCTTCGTGGTAAGCGGTCATCGCCTTCTCGTGCTCGGTCAGGATCTCCTCGCGTTTGGCTCCCATGAGCACGCGGTCGCGGGCGACTTCGAAATCGTCGCGAACGACGGCGGTTCGCTCAGCGCGCACGGCGTTGAGCGCGGCTTCGTTGACGAGGTTCTTGAGTTCCGCACCTGTAAAGCCGATGGTCGACGCGGCCACTTCGCCCAGATCGACGTCATCGGCCAGCGGCACTTTGCGGACATGGATTTTCAGAATCTGCTTGCGGCCTTCTTTGGTCGGCCGGTCGATGGTGACGTGCCGATCGAAGCGGCCGGGGCGGAGCAAAGCGGGGTCGAGCACATCCGGCCGATTCGTCGCGGCCATGACGATCACCGCTTCGGTTGGCGAGAAGCCGTCCATCTCGCTGAGGATTTGGTTGAGCGTCTGCTCCCGTTCGTCGTGTCCGCCGCCGAGTCCCGCGCCGCGCACGCGGCCGACGGCGTCGATCTCGTCCACGAAGATGATGCACGGCGAGTTATCGCGAGCTTGCTGGAACAGATCGCGCACGCGGCTCGCACCAACGCCGACGAACATCTGAATGAACTCGGAGCCGTTGATCGTGAAGAACGGCACGCCCGCTTCGCCCGCGGTCGCGCGAGCCAGCAGCGTCTTGCCGGTGCCGGGCGATCCCATCAGCAGCACCCCTTTGGGAATCTGCGCGCCGAGCTTGTGAAACTTCTCCGGGGTCTTCAGGAACTCGACGATCTCCATCAGTTCGCCCTTGGCGGATTCCATCGCGGCCACGTCGGCAAACGTCGTGTGATGGTCCGAGAGCTTGAAGCGTTTCGCTCCCGCTTTACCGAAGCTGCCGATGAACGATGTGCCGCTGGGGTCCATCGAGCGCCGCATGATGAAGAAGACGACCAACAGCATCGCCATCAGAAACAGTGAGCCGAACAAGAACTGGCTGAACAACTGCGGTGCCGCATCGTCGGCTTTGAATTTGGGAACCTGCCGCAACAGATTGCGGAGATCGGGATCTTCGAGCATCGTCTCGGGGATGCGCGTACTGAAGGTGTCGGCGAGCTTTTTTCCGCCCGCATCGGGACCGTCCGGAACGACTTTCCATTTGCCGGTGGCGTGCGCACCCGTCTGCGTGACTTCGGAGACGTTGCTCGCTCCCAATTGTTTCCAGAAGACCGAGAAATCCACCTCGTTGGCCGAGCCGACCAGATTTTTCCAGCTCATCGCCAGCATCAGCGAGAGAAACAAGCCGATCAAAATGGCCGGCCCCCACAGGGACGGGCGGGGCGCGTCGTCATCGTCGCGCTCGCGTCGAGTCGGCCGCGGCTTCGGATCGGGTTCAGGGTTCGGCGGGGGGGCGGAGGGATCGGGATCAGGCATCGCGGCGGACGTTTCTAGTTCGGCAAGAATCCAGCGCGGGAAACAGCCTCGCGCGAGGGGCGGGATAGTAGCGACGCCGCGCGCGTGCGTCACGAAGGGGTCGGGAGTCTTTTTCCTGCCGCCGTCATCCGTCGTGAGCCGCAAGGCGCTAGCCGCGGGTCGATGAATCCAACCCGCGGCTAGCGCCTTGCGGCTCACTCATTGCAACGGCCATCCGAGTTGCGGCAGCAATTCGACGAGCGCCTCCAACGGCAAGCCGACGACGTTGGTGATGCTCCCTTCGACGCGCGTCACAAACACGCTGGCGAGTCCTTGCAGAGCGTAGCCTCCCGCTTTGCCGCGCGGTTCGTCGGTCGCGAGATACCAGTCGAGCAACGGCTCGACATCGTCGCGGACCCACACGTGTGATTGCACGATGCGTTCGAGCCGTCGGCCCGTCGGCCGGTCGGTCAAGCAGACCGCCGTCGCCGCGATGTGGCTGCGTCCGGCGTACAAGTCGCGGAACCAACCGCGCACAACGTCGCGCCAGGATTCATCGGCCGGTGGTTGACCGAGCACCTGAAATCGCGCTTCGGCATCGCTGGCGACGATGACCGTGTCGGCCGTCAGCACGAGTCCGACATCGTCACTTCGCGGCAAGAGCTGCGCGAGCACGTCGTCGTTCTTCTCGCGAGCGATCCGTTGCAGACGCTGAGCAATCTCCAGCCACGAGGTCAGGCCATCGAACCCCAACTCGTCCGCTGAGAGCGGCGGCTGAACGTCGATCAGCTCAGACGGGATGAGCAACTCCAGCAACTCCCGCCGGCGCGGCGAGCGTGATCCCAGAATGAGTCGAGAGGCAGACATTGGATGCTCTTCGTTTCCTGTACTGCAAACGATTGGTTTCGTCACACAGCGAGAAGATTTCTCCGTCATCCCTTGCTTCGGGGTGCAGAGAATAAGGATTGTCGAATAAGGATTTCAGAAGTGAGAAGGAGCACAATCAAGTCTGAACCCTCTGCCTTCTTCAATCCTTATTCGGCAATCCTTATTTTCGATCGCACCAGACCCCGAATCGTTTTGTCGCTGTCCCAATTTGGTTGCGGCTCCGCCGGGCCAAGTTCCTTGTCGGTGAACAAGGGGTCGGCGTTTCGAGCCGCCCGTATTTTGTAGGACGGACAATCCTGTCCGTCAAAAAGGTCTGGGCGACGGACAGGATTGTCCGTCCTACGTTGGAATGCGATGCGGCCGGCGGATTATTGGGGCTCAGTTTGAGTCTTGCGCTTTGGCCCGAAGGGTCGCAACTCGAAAGCCCAGGGCAACGCCCTGGGTTTTCGATCTCAAGAAATCCAAAGCCCTGAAAGGGCGAAACAAACAATCGAAGAGAGTGTCGCCCTTTCAGGGCTTGAGAGTTCGCGATATCGGCGACCCAGGGCGATGCCCTGGGCTTTCGAGTGATGACCCTTCGGGCCAAAGCGCAAACATCAACCTGTCCCCCGATAACCGCGCGGATCGAGGTGATCGGCGCGGTCGGCAGCATTGCTACGCCAGGTACTTTGGCCTGGTGAATTCGCCGAGTGCAGCGATTGCAAGCGTCGAAATTACGGCGCGTCCCGAAGCGATCAAACCTGCCGTGCGGATGCCGACATAACCGGCCTCACCTTTCGGTGAAACTCCGCGCAGGGGCGGTTGACAGCTTGCGAAGCCTCGCCCCGCGCGCACGATCAACAAGTCACCGGTTTCGGAGACGTTGTGCGCGGAGTGCTTCATGCGACTGATTGATTGGCTCCGTGCGATTCCTCGGCGCGTTCGCGCGAGTCGTCATCGTCGGCAGAAGCCGTGCGGCTGGCGACGATCGCTCGCGGCGGAGCTGCTGGAGTCGCGCGTCTTGCCCAGCGCGGTGTCGTTCACCGGCGATCTGCAAACGTCCGGCGTGCTGGTCATCGAACTGGCCGAGACTTCGGGTTCGTCCGTGACGATCAGTAGTCAGGTCGTGAGTTCTGCCAACGGGTCGTCGTTCGGTGCCGTGCGGATCACGATCAACGGCTCGGTCGCGAGCGTTCAGCAAGCGAGCACTCAAGCAACGCTGGTCAATCTGCCGGCGGCGTTGGTGGGGCGCGTGGTCGTCGTGGGGGACGAACAGGCGAACGTCATCGACCTGACCGGCGTGACCAGTCGCTTTGGATTGCAGCAGGCGGCGGTGATCGGCGATCAGTGGCCGGCACCGGCGAATCTCGACGAGGCGAAATCGCTGTCGGTGCCCAGCTATTTCGGCGTGATCGTGTCCACTTTTGGTGGCGACGATCGCGTGGCGGGGAGCGCGTTCCACGAATGGCTTGATCTGGGTCTCGGCGAGGACGGCGTCACCGTCTTCGCGGGTGACGATGTCGTGTTCGGTGGAGGCGGTGACGATACCGTCCTCGGTGGAGTCGGAGCGGATCGGCTCGATGGTGGTGACGGTGACGACTTGCTGATTGGCGGGTTGGGCAACGACACGCTGATCGGCGGCGCGGGAGCCGACGTGTTGATCGGCGGCTTTGGACGCGACGTGCTTGATGGCGGCAGCGGCAACGATCTGTTGATCGGCGCAACGCTCGAATTCGAGGTGAGTCTGGTCAACGGAGCGAACGACGTGCGCGATCGCTGGTTGGCGTCAGCCGTGAACAGCGAGGTGCGGCGGCAGAAGATCGCGCCGACGCGCACGGTCGTCTTGGGAGTCGATGACAATGGCGATGGGCGGGTCGATCTGCTCTCCGCGAATTCGCTGAAGGCGAAAGACATCACCGTGACTTCGACGCGGTTCGTCGTCCCCACGTCGTTGGCGGCGGCGTTCGATCCGGCGAATTACGTCGGCGAGATGCCGTCAGGGACGAACTTCCTCGCGCGGATCGACGACGAAGTCGTGCGCATTGTCTCGCGCGTTGCGACCGCCGATCCAGACACTGAGATTCTGGTCGTTGATCGCACTCTGGGACCGCGCACGACGCATGAGGCGAACTCCGTGCTGATCGTGCAGGCGGGGTCGCTGTCGCCGCTGCGGACGACGGCGTTGTGGACCACTCCGGTGAATGCCGATGTCGGACAGACCGTGTTCGAGGATTTCGTTTCCAACACGCTGACCGGCGGCAGCGGGGACGATTGGTTCTTCGTGTCGGATGAGTTGCTGTCGTACTCGGACACGGCGGGTGATCCGCAACTGGGCGGGAACGATGTGCTCAGCGATCTGTCGTCGAACGACGATCGCTACAAGGCGGTGCAACTGGTGCCGGATGGGCGGCGGCAATCGGTCCCGCCTGATCCGAATGCGTCCCCTCCGACGTTTGGCGAATCGGTCGCCGCGATCCACGGCACGATCACTCGGTTGGGAGGCGATCCGGGAACCGAGGTGCTGACGGCGAATCGGCTGGGGGACGTCGCGGACGAACCGCATCTCTGGGGCGGGTTGGTGCGCTCGCCGTATGTCACGACGCCGAGCTTCAACGTGACGAGCGATCTGATTCATCTGGTCAACTTCGTGTCGCCGCTCGGCGGGCCGAACGAAGCGGGGCAGACGAACTGGAATCTGCTGCTCGATGCGGATCAGGTCGCCGATCCGTCGTCGGGAATCACGCCGGTCACGGCGACGATCCCCAGTCGCAATTGGCGCTGGAGCCTGAATCCCGCCGAACCGCACGTTGAATACGGCTTCGTCTCCGGAGTCGGACCGGATGATCAAGCATCGGGCGTGAAGAAGTATCGCTACTTGACGGCCGCCGATGACGTGAATGATCCCAGCGGCATCCAGCAGGTTTATCAACACGCCGATCAGACGCTGGTCTTCACCTCCTTCGATCCGTGGCAAGTGGGCGGCCTGATTTACACCTCGAAGACGTCGCTCTTCTTTAACCCGGAGAACGGGCACAACTACACGGTGTTGCTCGGCAATCCGCGGAGTGCGAGCAATCCCAACGAATTCGATCGGTCGGTCGTCAACGCCTACGTGGTCGATCTGGATGCCGCGCCGCTGCCGCACACGCCGGAGAACTCGGGCCGTTGGACTGATCCGGTGGTCGCCAGTTTTGCATTGACCGCTCCGGCCGGCTCGGCGGGATTTCCCTACGGCAGCGCACCAGAGAACGTGGATGACTTCTACGTCTCGCCGGATGGTCGCGAGATCATGGTCAGCTATCTCAGCGACGAGGGGGCGGCGTTTCGGTTGCTGGATGTCGATCTGGCGAGCGGCACGATCACTCCGCACGTCATGCCCGTGACACCGAGGCCGGATGAGGACATCCCCGTGCTGCGGCGTGACGACGTGCGCTTGAATGGCTTCTTCCCGATGCGGTGGCATCATCCGGTCTTCGCGGAAGGTGCCAGCGGCAAGGTGTATGTCGTCGGGCAGCCCGGCAAGTGGAGCAAAGACAATCTCATCAGCCCGAACATCGAGTACCTCGCGGGAGGCAACGTCATCGGCCAGGTCGTGCGGTTCGATCCCACGACCAACAAGTTCGCGGCACTCACGAATCCGGCCTTCGAGAACATCCTGCCCGGTCGCGAAACGCTGGGGGACATCACGGCGACCAACACGCAGAATCCTGGGTACGTGTTCGCGTCGTATTACAGCGGCACGAACCCATTCACGGCGTCGTCGCCGGCCTATCAAGGTGCGATCGTCGCGATCAATCTCGAACAGCCGAGCGGACCGGACGGGGCGGTCGTGTTAGCGAGGCACCGCTCGCAGTTCGGAGACAGCTACATCGCTCAGCCGATCGTCAACGCCTCGTCGGACGGGACTCAGGTTCTGTTTCACAGCACTTGGGGCGAGTACCAGCAAGTCGTCAGCACGTATGACATCCAACCGGGGCAGCGCGTCGAATTGCACGCCAGCGGCAGCGTGGTACTGCGTCGCACCGGAACGAACTCGGTCGCGCTGTTCGCCAGCGCGGCGGCGACGACGCCGTTGGCCGGCACGCAAACGACGGTCTCGGCGTTCGACACGTTGGTCGTCAGCGCGGACGCGGGACAGTCGCTGCAATTGAGCCTCGACTTCTCGGCCGGGACGCCGGTGCCGAAGGGAGGCGTGCTCGAATTCGACGGGACGAACTCCAGCGCGGATCAGTTGACGCTGTTGAACGGGACCAACTTCGGGGAGTGGAATTGGTTCGCGACCGGCGCTGGGACGGGACAAGTCCGCGGCGCTGCGAGCGGATTGATTCGCTTCACACAGGTCGAATCGTTGACCGGCAGCGAAGCGGGCGACGTCTTTCATATTTCGCCGACGGCAAGTTGGAGCGGCACGCTCAGCGGCGGCGCGGGAACCGATCGGCTCAACTTCGGAGCATTCACGTCGAACGTGTCGGTGTCACTGCGCGAGGGACTGGCGACGTTCTCCGGAACTGTCGGACAGATCGCGCAGTTCGAGAACGTCAGCGGTGGAGCCGGCAACGACATGTTGATTGGTGACAATGCGGTGAACTTGCTGCTGGGAGGTGCCGGCAATGATTCCTTGCACGGACTCGGCGCGAATGACGTGCTGCTCGGCGAACTGGGGAACGATGTCTTGCGCGGCGGTGTCGGGAACGATTCCTTGGATGGTGGCGACGGCAACGACTCGGTCTTCGGCGAAGCGGATGACGACACGATCTTGATCAGCCTCGGAGACGATTCCCTCAACGGCGGTGCCGGCACGGACCTGCTGACGGGGAGCGGAGACGTCGATTTCCATTTGACGGACTCGGCATTGCTCAGCGGCATCGGCACTGCCGCGGTGCAGAACATCGAACTCGCGCAGTTGACCGGCGGCGCGGGGGACAACGTGCTCAACGCGAATGGGTTCTCCGGTGCGGTGACGCTGATGGGTGGGGACGGACGCGACACGCTGGGCGATGCTGCGGGCAGCGATCGACTGGTGGGGGGCAACGGCAGTGATGTCTATCGCCTGCTGGCCAGCGGCACGGACGTCGTCGTGGAAGCGGCGGGGGGAGGCAACGACCGGCTCGATTACTCGCCGGCCGATGGGGGCGTGAGCATCGACCTGACACGCACGACGCAGCAAATGTTGCGAGCGAATCATCGACTGACGCTGAACGCGGAGATCGAGCAGTTTCGAGGTTCGCGATTCGCCGACACGGTCCTGTTCCTGGTGGCGGACGCGGGACTGACTCGGCAGCTTGATGGCGGATTGAATGACGATCCGACGGCGCTCGACACGCTGCGCTTTCAAAACGGCGCGACGACGTGGCGGATCACCGGTGCGACGAGCGGTTCGGCGCAAGGGAATCCCTTAATCCCACCGATTCAGTTCACGGGGTTCGAGTCGCTCGGCGGCGGCAACAATGACGATGCGTTTGTGTTCGGAGACGGCGTCGTGTTCGGCGGTGTGATTGATGGCGGGCAGGGGAACGATCGGCTCGATTGGTCGGCGGCGTCGAGCAGCCGCGCGGTGACGTTGACAGACAACAGCCCGGCTGGCTTTGTCGGCAACGAAGCGTCGGTGTCCGGCGGCTTCCGTGGGATCGAGTCGCTGCTGGGGAGTTCGCGCAACGATACGTTGATCGGCGCAGACATCGCGATGTCGTGGAATGTGGGTGACAAGCAACTCACAGATGGAGCGAGTCATCGGCTGCTGCTGTGGGACTCGTTTGAAACGCTGGTGGGAGGCAGTGGCAACGACACGTTCTTCAACATGCGGGCAACGTCGGCCACGAGCTTGAATGGCGGTGCGGGAGACGATTCGCTCAATGCGTCGGAAGCGACTGCGGCAGTCACGCTGCGCGGCGGCGATGGCCACGACACGTTGATCGGCGGCACGGCAGCCGACAATCTCGAGGGTGGCGCGGGAGATGATTACCTGGTCGGAGGACTCGGCAACGATACGTTGTCCGGTGGCGCGGGGAATGACTCGTTCGACGACACGGCCGGCAACAATCTGCTCGATGGCGGGACCGGCAACGATGCGGTCAGCTTCGTCGGAACGTGGACGCTGGGTGCGTCTGGTTCGGGGCTGACGTTTAACAGCGTCGAAGCGATTCAAGGCGCAGGATCGTCCGACGTGCTGGCGGGGACGACCGGGGCGGATCTCTTCACGGTGACGGCGGACGGCGTACACGTCAGCAACTCACTGGGGCAGATCTTCCAAGGCTTCGAGACGTTGCAAGGGGGCCTTGGTCTCGACACGGTGACGGGACTGGATCAGGACGATCAGTTCGGCGTCAGCTCGAATGGCACGATCACGGCTTACGGCGCGCGGCTGCTCGGCTTCGAGACGATCACCGGCGGCGGTGGCGTCGATCGACTGCAAGGAGACAACGCGACCAACGAGGCATTCACGATCGGCGCGACAGGAGTCGCGGTCTCCGGCGTGGCGGCGACGTTTCTGAATTTTGAAGTGCTGTCGGGGGGCGGCGGCAACGACTCGCTGATCGTGCCTAGCGGCGCGGGGATCGCAACCGCGTGGACGATCTCACGCACCAACGGCGGCGAAGTCGCAGGGCTGGCGTTCGCGAACATCGAAACCGTGCGCGGTGGTCTCGGCGAAGACCGCTTCACGATGTTGCCCACCGGTTCGGTCGCAAGAGTGGAAGGCGGAGGCGGACGCGATCGGCTGGATTACTCGGCGTTCAGTAGCGCAGTCAGCGTGAGCTTGTCGACCTCAGGAACGGGAATCGGCTCGATCGTCGGGATCACGGCGGTGCGCGGCGGATCTGGAGCGGACCAATTGACCGGCGGCAGCGGCGGCGATCTTCTGGAAGGGTGCGACGGCAATGACACGCTCAACGGTGCCGACGGAGCAGACACGCTGATCGGTGGAGCGGGGAACGATTCGCTGATCGGCGGAGCAGGCATCGACTGCCTGATCGCATCCCGCGACGCGGACATGCTGTTGACCAATAGCTCGCTGTCGTTCGCCGGAGTGCTGGAAGACACGCTGGCGGGGATTGAAAAAGCGTGGCTCATCGGCGGCGATTCGGCGAACGTGATCGACGCGGCGACGTTCAGCGGATCGACCACGCAGATCGGCGGCGATGGGAACGACAAGCTGATCGGCGGCAGCTCGACCGATAGCCTCGATGGCGGTGCCGGGAACGATTGGCTGATCGGCGGCAACGGCAACGATTCGCTGCTGGGAGGCGCGGGAGACGATGTGCTGGACGATGCTCCGACCGGCAATGTGCTCAAGGGTGGTGCGGACACGGACACGTTGCGCAGCACCGGTGTGTTCGTCATGGCCGCGACCACAATGGCCGGGATGACGGACATCGAAACTCTGATCGGTGCCGGCACCGCCGATTCGTTGACGGGCGCGCCAGGGAACGATGTGTTTCAACTGCTGTCTCCCGGTCGCGTGAGATGGAACGCGCTCACGATCCTGGGCTTTGAAACGATCACCGGCGGCGCGGGTTCCGATCGCGTGCAAGGGAGCGACACCGCCGCCGAATCGTTCGTGATGATGTCGTTGGGTTTCGGCGTGAGCGGCTGGACGAAGACGCTCTTCACGAGCATCGAGTCGATTTCCGGCGGTGGCGGCGCATTCGCCGATTCGCTGACGCTTGGTTCCGGCAACGACACCGTGCTGGCCGATGGTGCGCGCGGGACAGTCTCGATCAACGGTCTCCCAGTCTCGGATTTTGAAACGATTCTCGGTGGCGATGGCAGCGACAAACTGCAAGGCTCCAGCAGCTTCGCGGACATCTTCGATTTGACCCTCACCGGCGTGACGATGTCGGGCCTGACCGGCGTGACCTACAACGGCTTCGAGACACTCTCCGGCGGCGGCGGCGACGATTCGTTCGCGATCGCGGAGGGAGCCGTCTTCGCCGGACTCCTGGATGGCGGTGCGGGAGTTGACGTTGTCGATTTCTCAAAGTCTTCCTCGATTCGCGCGGTGACACTGACGAGCAGTTCCACCAGCGGCTTCATTGGCCGCGAACAAGCCTTGGGTGGGACGTTCGGAGCGATCGAGTCGGTACGCGGCAGCGCGGGTCGCGACACGCTCACGGGGTTGAACGTCGTGGCGACGTGGGATCTCGCCGGCAAGCAATACAAGGACTTCACGTCATCGACCGCACGTCTCTTGAAGTGGGACTCGTTTGAGAACCTGGTCGGCGGCTCGAAGGCTGACACGTTCAACAACGCGAGTGGCTCAACACGGTGGTCATTGTCCGGCGGCTCGGGGAACGATCTGTTAGACGCAACGGCAGCGCTCGTCGCGGTCACGCTGCTCGGCGGCGACGGTGACGACACAATCAACGGCGGACGCGGCGACGATCTGCTGGATGGCGGCGAAGGCAACGATCGACTGCTGGCCGCCGCCGGCAACGACACACTGCTCGGCGGCGGCGGCCTCGACAACCTCGATGGTGGCGACGGCGATGACGCGCTGTTCGGGCAACTCGGCAACGATGTGCTGCGAGGGGGCAAAGGCCACGATCAACTCAGCGGCGGCGCAGGCCACGATTCGCTGCTGGGCCAAGATGGCAACGACATACTGGTCGGCGGCTCCGGCCTCGACACGCTGGACGGTGGACTGGGGAACGATGTGCTCGCGCCGCGCACCAGCAATGGGATCGCCGAGAACGATGTCGTGACGGTACTCGCCGAAGATCTGGCCATCTCCGCGATCTACACACCCGACAGCGAATTCGATTTCCTCGGCAACCGAATCCGGCCCTTCGCTTGGCTGGGAACCGCGCTGGAGTAGGTGACTTTGCTCTCAGACGAATCCGCATTCCGAAAATTAGCCGCGCGGCGCTAGTGGTCCACCAACTTTGGATTGATGAGTTAGGTCACTTTGTGGGATGAACCGCGATTGACGAGCGGATTCTCATACCAGGAGCGACTCATGGGCAAGGAAGCCAAGTTTGTAGTGC
>CAMDDX010000153.1 GCA_945893075.1 Planctomyces sp. SH-PL62
CGTGCCTATGTCGAAACTTCCATTCCGAGTTTCTTCCATGAACAACGAACCGCGCCGGACGTTGTCGCACGCCGGGACTGGACTCGGTTGTGGTGGGCCGACGCGCCTACGAAATATGAGCTTGTCGTCAGCCCGGCCGTCATCGGCGAATTGTCGCTCGGCATTCCCGAACGAAGTGCCGAACGGTTGACGTTAATCAAGGATTTGCCGCTGCTGACCATCGAGGATGAAATCGCCGAAATCGTGGACATCTACATTCAGCAGAAGGTCATGCCCGCCGATCCTTCTGGCGATGCTCTGCATTTGGCCATTGCGTCGTTTCACAAATGCGATTTCCTGGTGACCTGGAACTGTCGACACATCGCCAACGCGAACAAATTCGGGCACATTCGCCGCGTCAACACCAGCCTCGGATTATTCATCCCGGCACTCGTGACACCTTTGCAACTTCTCGGAGTCGATCATGAATCCAATGCCTGATCCCGTCATCGACGAGATTCGCGAAATTCGCCACCGCATCTCGGCCATGTGCGATCACGACCCGGTCAAATTGGTGGCTTACTTCCAGCAGATTCAAGAGCAGTACCGCGATCGTCTCATTACGTCGCCGCGTTTCGCGCCGCCAACAACCGCCCAACAAGTTGATCAAGTTGGTCCAGCCGACACGAACAAGTCAGGCGTTTTGGCTTCCCAAGTCTGACACCAAATTCAAAGTCTCTCGTTTCTCGCCGCCTTGTTCGTGACGGCTGACTTTGGACGTTGGGCGAAACCAATCTCATCGGCAACGCAACACCGAAATTCTCATGCTGCTGGGCGTTGCTTGCGCGGCCGGTCCCACTTCTCTTTCATCCGCGAGAATTGGTGGAGCCAGCGGTCGTAGTCGGTGGGTTTGGCGGCGAAGAAGTCGGCGACTTCGGGGTGCGGCAGGATCAGGAATTTTTCTTCGGCCAGGCCCTGCACCACGCACTCGGCGACGTCTTCGACGGTCAGGGCGTGCGACTGCAAGAACTGATGGATCGGGTCGCTCGCGTCGAGCATGTCGGTGTGTACGCCGGAGGGGCACAGGCAGGAGACTCGAATGCCGGCGCGGCGATGGTTGATCGACAGCCACTCGGCGAACGCGATCGTCGCGTGCTTGGTCACGGAATACGCCGCCGAGCCAACCTCGGTCAGCAAGCCGCCGGCCGAGGACGTTTGCAGAAAGTAGCCGTGACCGCGAGCCAACATGCCCGGCAAGGCGGCTCGCGCGGCGTAGACGTTCGACATGACGTGCAGATTCCAGAGATGCTGCCAGTCGGCATCGGGCGTTTCGGCTCCCCCTTTGACGGTGGCTCCGGCGTTGGAACAAAACAGATCGACGCCGCCCCAACGCTCTTCGGCGAATTGCACCAAATGTTGCACATGAGCTTCGTCGCAGACATCGCCGGCGATCGCGATGCCGGAAACTTCTTTGGCAACTTCCTCGGCCGCGTCGGGATTCAGGCTCGCGACGATCAGCCCGCGCGGACGTTCTTGAGCGAAGCGCTGGCAGAGTGCTCGGCCGATACCGTGGCCTCCGCCGGTGACGATGATGACTTTGTCGGTGAGCTGCACGGGATCGTTTCTGGAAGAAGAAGGGGGCTGGTTGAAGCGCGCGGCAGTCTCATGGATTTTTGGAAATGCTCAAAGATCAAAACGACCTGTGCGCGATGCGGGGGACATCACATCGATTTCCAATGCAACGGACTCTCGATTGCGATTTAAGCCGGAGGCTTTTCAGCGATTAGCCGGGGGTCGCGCAGCGCACCCCCGGAATCGAGTTGGACATTGCTTTTGCATCCCGGCAGGAATGCCAGCGCTGGCATCCCTGCCGGGATGCAAATGAATTGTCTGACCTTCACCGGGGGTGCGCTGCGCGACCCCCGGCTAATTGCTTTCAAGCCTCCGGCTTGTGGCTTCAGTCCTCATCGCCACCTTCAGATAAACAACAGCGCCAGGCTGATGCTCAGGAAGAACACGCCGCACAGCAGCACGCCGAGTTGGTGGAACCAGCCGGGTTGGACTTCTTTCGGCAGCAGCGTGCGGTTCACGTAGATCGACATCAGCGAGACCGAACCGAGCGCAATGTTTTGCAGCACGGCGGCCATCTTCGCGATCTGCACGGCGGGGAATTGAATCAGGATCACCAGGCCGCCGACGGCATACGCGGCCAGGATGCCGTAATAGATGTAGCGCACTTCGCCGAGCTTTCGCACGCGCGAGCTGGCGTTCCACAGCATGTCGGTCCAGCGGCGAGCGATCTGGTCGCCGGTGCTGACCTGTCCCGGAGCCAGTACCAAGAAGCCACAGAACAACGTCAGGAACCAGAACAACGACGCATAGGACGGATACCGCATGGCGATGCCTTCGGCCGACATCGCTGAGACTCGGTCGCCGACGACGCTGGCGTTGCGGATGAACTCCAGCGACATCATGCAGGGCAACGCCATGCCGATCACCGAGGCCGCCATCCAAATCGCTTGATCGCGGCCGATATGCACCATCCAGCCACGCCACTTCGAGCGGTTCGCTGCGTCGATCGGAAAGACCTTGCCGGTGTGCGACAGCGCGACCGTGATGCCGCCACATGCGCTGGGGATCGCGCCGACGTGGCAGCCCATGCCCCAGCCTTTGTCGCGGGCGTAGTTCGAGAACATTGTGTTCGTCAGCCCGCCGGCTCCGGCGATCGCGATGAATGCCACGATCATCGCCCAATCGAGCGGCGGCAATTTCCCATGCTCGCTGGCGTAGCCGACGACGCTCACGTAAGCGACCCCTTCGTGTTGCAGATGGTTCGCCAGACGTGCCCGCTGCGGTTCGGGGACTTCCTCCAGCGTGGCGAATTCGCGATCAGTGTCGTTGAATCGCACACGCAGCGTTGAGGGTTGAAAGTGATGGTGTTTGACGATGTCCCCTTCGGCGCTCAGCGTCTCGCCGCGCTCGGCGACTTCAATCACGAACCGCTTGGAACCAACGAATGGTTCGGTCCGTTTCAGAATCTGCTCGCGCACCGTGGCGGCTTCCGAGTGAAACGTCATCTGCTTGCTGCGATTCATCAACTGATCGAGCACTGTGGCTGAGATGCGGACCGATTCTTCCGGTTTGCTGAGATTGAACTTGGCTTTTTCGCCGTCACGTGTGACGAGGATCTCACCCGTGACCGCTTTGTCTTGGTCCCCTTTCCGTTCCCACGTTCCTTTCGCGAGATACTCTGTGTTGCCAACAACCTGCCGCACGCTGAAGTGCCGATCAACGATCAGCGTCTCTGGTCGTAGCGGTACTGTGCCGAACGCGAAGAAGCCGGTGACGACATCCCACACCACGGGAGCCGACACCATCGTCACCGCGATGATCGACAAGTAACCCAGCACGACGACGAGCTTCGCCGCCATGATTTTTTCGAGCATCCGATAGACGGTGCCTCCGAAAATCAGCGGCACGAAGCAGAGCAGAAAGATGCCGATGCCCAACCCGCGCACGAGCAGCATGTCTTCGGGACGCGGCAGCCGGCCGAGGAATGCCGCCGACAGTGGAATGGCCGCGTTCGAAGCGTTGTACGGAAAGATCGCCGCCACATCGAGCACCGCAAAGAACACGATCCACGCCTTCGGTCCCGGCCACGTTCGCAGGATGCCGACGTTGACTGGCTCGCCGCAGTAGATCGCGTACCGCATAAACATCAGGTTGGCGAAGCCCTGCAACACAATGCTGATCATCGCCAGCCAGAACAGCGACGCTCCGTACTGAGCCGACACCGCCGGCCCGAACAACCACTCGCCCGTGCCGATGCTCGTGCCGGCCAGCACGACGCCGGGGCCGATCAATCCAAGCCACAACTTCCGCCCCGATCGCGGCGGCTCCGGCAAGTTTTCGATTTCCCAAGGAGCCAGTGCGCCGGCAGCAACGGTGGGCGTGTTGGTCATAGCGTTCCTTTGGACTGCGGCGAATCATCGCCGCTTTCAATTGCGGAGGAGTCGCGTTCGTTTGTCGGAAATCGAGTTTGTGGGAAGAGACCAGTCTTTCACTTTCCCCGAACCAAGGAGTTCCGGATGGTCGCTCAACAGCGTAACACCGCTCAGCGAACGCGAAAGTCCTGAGCCTGAATGGCGAAATACCACCAAAGCGTTCGGACAATGGCGAAAGTCCGCTCGATCGGCCACAAGAGGGTTCAGGCCGAGGCCAACCGATTCTGCCTGCTTGATACAAATTGCCTGACCGGCTATTCGGCTGGCGCGGGGCGGCGAGTTCTGCCTGAAGCCGAGTCGCGACGGCAGCCGAAAGGCGATGATTGCCCCCCTTTCTCGACACCACTAGACTACTCAGCCGATTTCGGCCCGGTGCGGTTGTTTATTCGTCGCGGAGTCTGCGTTGCGAGCCATCATTAGCGACATTCATGGAAATCTCGAAGCCCTCGATTCGGTCCTCGCGGACATTGATTCGCAGGGCATCAAAGAGATTTATTGCTTGGGCGATATCGTCGGCTACGGCCCGAACCCACGCGAGTGCATCGACCGGGTCATGAATTGTGATCTGGTCATCCTTGGCAACCACGACCAGGGTGCGTTGTTCGATCCCGAAGGCTTCAACGCCGGGGCCGAACGCGCGATCTTCTGGACTCGGCAGCAGCTCGAGACCGGCGAGAACAGCGAACGCCGCTGGGAGTTCCTCGGCGAACTGCCACGCATCCGCCGCGAGCCGGGGTTGCTGTTCGTGCATGGCTCGGCCCGCAATCCGCTCAACGAATACGTCTTCCCGGAAGACATCTACAACCAGCGGAAGATGGAACGCATCTTCGGGTTGGTCGAACGCTGGTGCTTCCAAGGGCACACGCACATCCCCGGAATCTTCTCCGAGGATTTGAATTTTATGTCTCCGGAAGAAGTCAATTTTGAGTACCGGCTGACGAATACGAAGCACCTGATTAACGTCGGTTCGGTCGGCCAGCCGCGGAATGGAGTGCCGGATTCGTCTTATGTGGTGCTCGACGGCGACAAGCTGACGTACCGCCGCGTGAAGTACGACGTCGAAAAGACGATCAAGAAAATCTATGACATCCCGGAGCTCGACAACTTCCTGGGTGATCGACTCCGCGACGGTCGCTGAGCCGACCATCGTGACCGGGATCGAGATGGGGTGCGACTGCGCACCCTTTTGTTTTTATTTGGACTGCGGCGAGGCCTCGCCGCTGTCCAGAGTCTCTTCAGAAAAGTGACATGGACCAACAACGTCGATTGCTGATCTTCACGGTGTTCTCGTTTCTCATCCTGTTCGGTTGGATGAACATCGGGCCGAAGTGGTTTCCGGGAATGTTTCCCGCGCCGAAGCCGGTCGTGAAATTCGATGCAAAAAAAGAGGCCGAGCCCGCCGAGCCTGAGAAGGCCGCGAATCCGGAAAAGGCCGATCCGCCAGAAGTTGTCGTTGGCGCTAAGCTGGTGGAGCATCCGACCAAGACCGTCGCCATCGGCTCCGATGATCCGAAATCCGGGTACGGGTTGAAGGTCACGTTGAGCAGCGTCGGCGCGGGGATCGTTGCCGCGGAACTCAATGACCTGCGGTACAAGGCTCTCAAGCCGCGCCAACCGGGGGGCGCAGTGCCGCAACTCCGATTGCTCGGCGACAATTTGACCGGGGACTTGTTCCCGCTGGCGACGACACCGCCGGTGACGGGTCAGCTCGCGATTGACGAGATCAACAAGCAACTCAAGAAGCTCGACCGAGACGCCAGTCTCGCGACTGTGAATTGGGAGATCCTTCCAGAACCTGGTGTGGATCATATTGGCGACATCAAGGGCATCACGTTTGGTTTCAAGTCACCTGACGGCGTTTGGGAACTCCGCAAGAAGTACGAACTCCGCCGCTGGGAGAAAGCCGACGCGCATCGTGATGAAGATGCCACGGGCTATGAACTCGATCTGCAGTTGAGTTTCCGCAACCTATCGTCGCGCGCACGGCCGCTCGTCTATGACCTGCAAGGCCCGGCGGGCTTGCCGCTGGAGAACGCCGAGAACGCCAGCAAGTTCCGCGACGTGAAATTCGGTTTCCGCGAGAAAGATGGGGACTTGGTGACGGGGGCTCAGACGAGCCACGAGATCGTCAAAGCGTTCGACAAAGGCAAGCTCGAAAATCATGTGGCTGGCGACCGCACGTTTCAGTACGTCGGCATCGACACGCAATACTTCACGGCGTTGTTCCTGCCGCAGGATGTCGCACGCCGAAACGCCCGATTGGCGGCGCTGGCGGAAGAGGCGAGCAAAGAGTCCGGCGAAAAGATCTCCGTGACGGACCTCATTGCCGGCTCGAAGAATGTCCCGGACGAGTTGGCGGCGCAAGCCAAAGAACTGCTCGCACAGCCCGCTTCCTATCTCGACTTCGCCAAGCCGGAGGTCGTCAAGAAGAACGACGCGCTGCCCGCTCAAAGCGAAGTCAGCGTGCGCTTCCACTCGACCGAGCAGGTGGTTCCCGCCGAGTCCGAGATCACGCATGAGTATCTCGTTTATCTCGGACCGAAACGGGCCACCCTCTTGGGACCGCCGCCGCTGCAGGCAGGCACGGTCATCGACTTCAGCGGGTTCTTGTTCATTCCCGCGTCGATGGTGGCCGGCATCGCCGGATTCCTGCTGTGGATTCTGAATGGCTTTCATGGAGCCGGTCTGCCGTACGGCATCTGCATCATGCTGCTGACGGTGTTGGTCCGGAGCTGCATGTTCCCGATCAGCAAGAAGCAGGCGATGAATGCCAAGCGGATGAAAGAGATGCAGCCGCGGCTCGCCGAGCTGAAGGCCAAGTATCCCGACGACAAACAAAAGTTCGCCGAAGAACAAATGAAGCTGTTCGCCGAGCACAGCTTCAATCCGCTCAGTGGCTGCCTGCCGGTGCTGATGCAACTGCCGATCTTCATCGGTCTGTATCAGTCGCTGAGCAGTTCGGTCGATTTGCGCCGCGCACCGTTCTTGTGGTTCGACAACCTCGCCGCGCCGGACGCGCTCTTCATGCTGCCGTTCAAGATGCCGTTTCTGGGTCACGAGTTCAATCTGCTGCCGATCATCACGACGAGTCTATTCCTGTTCCAACAGAAGATGCTCATGCCCCCGCCGACCGACGAGCAGACTCGGATGCAGGCGAAGGTTTTCTTCTGGATGACGCTGATGATGGGCTTCATGTTCTATCACGTCCCCGCCGGGCTGTGCGTGTACTTCATCGCGTCCAGCGTGTGGAGCATGGGCGAACGCAAACTGCTTGACCGCCTGCCGCCGCCCGCACCGTTGGCTGCGAAAAATCTCTCCGGCCCAACCGGAGGCGCTGGCAAGCCGGCCAACAATTTCTGGAGCAAGATGCGCGATCGCATCGAGGAAATGGGCGAGATGCAAGACGTCAATGGCATCCCGTCCTCGGGCCAGCGACGGCCGCGCGACAAGGGTAAAAAAAACTCGCGTCCGTAGGTGACTCGCTGATGGACAATCCCACGTCGAAACCGCGTCTGTCGCTGCACTGGCAGATTCTGATCGGGTTGCTGATCGGCGCGACAGGCGGCTTGATCGCGCGGCAAGTCTGGCCGGCGACATCGGGCAAGCTAGACCCAACGCTGCAATGGCTGACGGAAAACGTGGCCGACACGCTGGGTCAGCTTTTCTTGCGGCTGATCTTGATGGTCGTCGTGCCGCTGGTGTTCTCCGCGCTGACATTGGGAGTGGCCGGCATCGGCGATGTGCGCCGGCTGGGGCGACTCGGTGCTCGAACGCTGTCGATGACGCTGCTGTTGTCTTCGGTGTCGGTCGGGATTGGGTTGGTCGCGGTGAATGTCGTGAAGCCAGGCACCGGGTTGTCGAAAGAGAAGCGGACGCTCTTGCAAGAGACCTACGCTAAGGACAGCGACAAGGCTGTCTCGCAGGCTGCCAAAGCGAAGACCGCTCGTGACTCGTTGCTGGACATCATCCCTAAGAATCCGCTGCAAGAGATGGTCGGTGCTTTGGACGGCAGTTCGCCGGGGGGCGGGATGCTGTCGGTAATGTTCTTCGCTCTTGCCTGTGGCGTGGCAATCTCGATCTCACCGGAACGGACGGAGCCGTTGGTCAAGGTCTTGGAAGGCATCTACGACATCGCGATGGTCGTGATCGGCTGGGCGATGCGATTGGCTCCGATCGGCGTGGCGGGGTTCATGTTCAAGCTGACGGCGACGCTCGGCCTGGACATCTTGCAGATTTTGATTTGGTACGTGGGGACGGTGGTCGCCGCGCTGGCGCTGCACATGTTCGGGGTCTATTCGCTGGTCGTGTGGCTGTTTGCAAAACTCTCGCCACGAGAATTCTTCGGTCGCATCACCGAGGTGCTGCTGACTGCCTTTGCGACATCGTCTTCAAACGCCACGCTGCCGACTTCGCTACGCGTTGCGGAAGAAAAGCTGGGCGTCAAACGCGAGATCGCAAACTTCGTGCTGACGGTCGGCTCAACCGCGAATCAAAACGGTACCGCGTTGTATGAAGGGATCACGGTCCTGTTTCTCGCGCAGGTGTTCGGTGTCGAGCTGACGATCGCGCAGCAAGTGACCGTCGTGTTGATGTCGATCCTGGCGGGCGTTGGCACGGCCGGAGTGCCCGGCGGATCTCTGCCGCTGGTGGTGCTCGTGCTGAAATCGGTCGACGTGCCGGGGGATGGGATCGGCATTATCCTGGGGGTGGATCGTCTGCTCGACATGTGCCGCACGACACTGAACGTCACCGGCGATCTGGCGGTCGCCGTGTGCGTCGATCGCGGCGAGAAGAGAGCTTCATCAACCTGAGCTTTGTTGACTTTCATTCCTCTGGCCCCATTCGTCTGGCAAGATTTTCCGCCAGACGAATGGGGCCAGAGGAATGAAAGGCGAGAAGAACATGCCGGACGCAATCCAACGGTCTCTCGAATTTGGAATCCCTGAAAAGCGTGCCGCTCTGCGCTTGATCGAGTTGGCGTTGGCGGAAGACTTGGGGGATTCGCCGACGAATGGTTTCCATTCGGATGGCGAGTTGGCGGATGTCTTTTCGGTCACGACGGTCGATTCGATTTTAGACGCGATGCCGGACTCCTTGCCGAGTGAATTGGATCGCGATCTGACTTGTGCTGCGCTGGTCGATCCGGCTGAGTTGGCCACGATCAACGTCGTCGTGCGACGCGATGGAGTCTTGGCGGGCGGGCCGGTCGCGGAGTTGATCTTCAATCGGCTCGATCCTTCAGTGATGTGGCAACCGCTGGTGGCTGATGGATCGTTCGTGAAGGGTCACACCGTCGTCGCAAGAGTGTCCGGTTCGCTGCGTTCGCTGTTGATCGGCGAGCGAACCGTGTTGAACTTTCTGATGCACTTGTCTGGTGTTGCCACGCAGACTCGAAAGTTCGTCGAGACGGTGCTGGGTACGCCGGCCGTCATTCTCGACACGCGCAAGACTCTTCCCGGCTGGCGTGCGTTGGAGAAGTACGCCGTTCGATGCGGTGGTGGAACCAATCATCGGATGGGTCTGCACGATGGCGTGCTCATCAAGGACAACCACTTGGCCGCGTGGGTGCGGCACGGCGGAGCCAGCACGATCGCTGATGCTGTGCGGCAAGCGCGAATCGTCTCTCCGAACGGCATCGCAATTGAGGTCGAAGTAGACACGCTCGATCAGCTTCGCGACGCACTGGCTGGCGGGCCGGACATCGTGTTGCTCGATAACATGAGTTCGGCGACGCTGCGCGAGGCTGTGCGATTACGGAACGAGATCGCTTCGTCCGTGCGGCTGGAGGCGTCCGGCGGGATCACGCTGGCGAACGTCCGCGAGATCGCTGAGTCCGGCGTGGACCGGATCAGCATTGGAGCGTTGACGCATTCGGCCCCGGGGCTGGACATCGCGTTTGATTGGCCGGTCTAACCGTGGGGCAGGTTTTCAACCTGCCCGGAGAAATTCGATGGGCCGGTTGGACGGGCAGGTTGAAAACCTGCCCCACGGGGAAATCTCGCGAAACCATACGTGGAAAAGCGGGTTCAATGCCGTATGCTCACGCCGTGTCGGGCCAATCCAATCCAATTCAACTACTCGTCAGGAACCACATTATGAAGCGGATCAATTTCTGGGCGTTGCTCGCGAGCGGGCTGATCGGGCTGCCCGTCGTCGCGTTTGCCCAAGACGATGCGAAAAAGCCGGAGACCAATCAATCGGAAGAGCTGTTCAAGAAGTTGGACAAGAACGGCGACGGCAAACTGGTGCCGGATGAAATCCCAGAGGAACAAGGCCGGTTCTTCGACCGTTTGGTTCGTCTCGGTGACAAAGACGACAACGGCGAATTGACGAAGGCGGAATTCGATGCTGCGATCAAGCGCAGCGACGCTCCGGTGCAAGGGGGCGGGTTTGGCGACGGTCAGGGTGGCCCCGGTGGCGGGCGACCGATGTTGGACCCGAAGGCGTTGATGGAGCGGATGGACAAGAACAAAGACGGCAAACTCACGAAGGACGAGATCCCGGAAGAGGCACGCTTCCTGCGCGAGATGATGGAACGACAGAAGAAGGATTCGCTGGCGATTGAAGACCTCGAACGCGGCGGCCGGATGATGATGGCCGGTGGCGCGGGTGGTGGTCCCGGCGAGTTCCTGAAGCGGCTCGACAAGAACAACGACGGCAAACTGCAAAAGGACGAACTGCCGGAAGGGCTGCGCGATCGGCTGGCCAAAGTGTTTGAGAAGCTCGGCAAGACAGAGCTGACTCAGGAAGAATTCGGCCGCGCGCTGGCGGAGTTTGGTCCACCGGCCGGTGCTCCGGGAGCGGGTGCTCCGGGTGGCCGTCCGAATCAGAGTCCCGAAGAGCAATTCAAACGGATGGACGCGAACGGTGACGGCAAGGTCACGCTCGACGAAATCCCGGAACAGTTCCGCGACCGTGCGCGACCGATGTTTGAGCGTGCGAAGAAAGAAGTCCTGACGCTCGATGACGTGGTCGCATTCAATCAAGCTCGCGAAGGTGAACGCCGACCGGCGGAAGGTGGACGCGGAGAAGCGGCTCGTAAGCCAGACGGAGAAGGTCGCAAGCCAGAGGGTGACGCTCGCAAGCCGGACGGTGAAACTCGCCGACCCGCGGCCGATCGCCCAGAGGCACGCAAGACCGAAGGGAATCGTAAACCGGAAGCTGATCGCAAACCGGAAGCTGGTCGTGAGGGTGATCGACGTCCGCCAGAAGAGGGACGCCCACCGGAAGGAGACCGACGTGGTCCGGGTGGTGATGCCGCTCGTGGTCCAGCCGATGGGCGTGGACCTGGCGATGGTCAACGGCGTGGTCAGTTGCCGCGGATCTTTGAATTGCTCGACCGCAACCACGATGGCAAGATCAGCCGCGATGAATTGGATCGCCTGAAGGAAGTCTTTACGGAACTGGATCGCAACAAAGATGGCCAGCTCGATCCGGCCGAGTTGCTTGGTCCGCCGCCGGGCCAAGAGGGTCGCGGCCCCGATGGCAATCGTCCGCCGGAAGGCCGTGGTCCCGCTGGGCAGCCACCGCGCGATGGCGATCGTCGCCCACCAGAAGGTGACCGTCCTCGCGACGGTGAGCGCAAACCAGAGGGGGACCGGCCACGTGAAGGAGAAGCTCGTCCCGATCAGCGTAAAGAGGGTCGCCCGCCGCGTCGTGAAGACAAAGAGGACAAGCCACGCGACAAGGAAGAAAGCAAGTAAGACGACGTAGACGACAACTCGAAGTGATTTCCAGAAGCAGTTCCAAGACTTCAAGTTTTGGAACTGCTTTCTGCATTTGGGTGCCGTGTCTGCCACCGAAGTCATGCAGGCTCCTCTGAAACTCATTCCGGAAAGACCGTCTCCGCGTTTGTTCTTTGCGACCTTCGCGACCTTCTGTTCAAAAAAGAGATTTTGATGCGAGGATCACCACGGAATCGGGGCTTTGAACAGAAGGTCGCAAAGAGCGCGAAGGGATTCTGTTTCTGCCTTGATCCAGTTTCAGGCACCAACCCCGTGTTGAGCCTCAAGCAATGCCGCCGTAGGATGACTGCGAAGAGATCAAAACTCAGAGTTGTTCTGCACCTTCTCGACGTGATGCCAACAAAGCGGTGTGAACTTGGTCAATCGACGTGAAATTCTGCGACTCGGACTGACCGGCTTTTCCAGTCTCGCGCTGAGCGACGTGATGCGACTGCGTGCCTGCGCTGCGGAGCCTCAACGGACCGCCATCATTCTGGTCTGGTTGCGCGGCGGCGCTAGTCACTTGGAGACGTTTGATTGTAAGCCGCTGGCTTCTTCGGATTTTCGCGGGCCGTATCAGCCGATCGACACGAATGTCCCCGGCATTCAAATCTGCGAGTTGCTGCCAAGGCTCGCCAAGATCGCCGACAAGTACGCGCTGCTGAGGTCGATGTCTCACACGGGCGGCGGACATCCGGCCGGTTCGTTGCAGGTGCTGGCGGGAGACGACGACCCACAAGACAAGCTCAAGCCGGTGCTGCCCGATTGGATGTCGATTGCCAGCCATCTGCGACGCGATTCACGGCGCAGCATTCCGAATTACGTGGCGGTCAATCCGATCGACAACTACGACAGCTTCACGATTGCCGGCTCGACGTACTTGGGACCGTCGGCAGAACCGTTCAAAGTCTTCGGCGATCCGAGTTCACCACAGTTTGAAGTCCCCAACGTTGGACTCAAAGATGAGCGGCAACTCCAAGTGCTCAACGCGCGCAGCAGCTTGAAGGTCAGCCTCGATCGCCTGCCGCGTGTGGTTGATCAATCGGGCGTGATGCAGGCGGTTGATCGAATCGACCAACAAGCTCTCGATCTGCTGACGAATCCGTCGGCGCGCAAGGCGTTCGATCTGACACAAGAACCGGACGCGGTGCGCGACCGCTACGGCCGCAATCAGTGGGGCCAGCAATGTCTGATGGCTCGGCGATTGGTCGAGGCGGGCGTGGACATCGTCACCACCGAGTTCGACGGGCCGATGTGTGGCCGAGTTCAGAACTGGGACGATCATGCCGTCAATCAGCACGTCTTCGACGCGCTGCAGTTCCGGCTGCCGACGCTGGATCAAGCGGTCTCGGCATTGATTGAAGACATCTACGCGCGCGGCCTCGATCAGCGAGTACTCGTCGTCGTCACGGGTGAGTTCGGCCGCACGCCGCGCATCAGCTACGTGGCCAGTAGCGGCGGCGGAGTCGCCAGCGGACCAGTCGGCACGATTCAGCCCGGCCGAGACCATTGGCCGCAAGCGAACTCGATGCTCTTCGCCGGCGGAGGCATTCGCACCGGCCAAGTCATCGGCGCGACCGACAAGCGCGGCGAAGGCCCGGTCGAACGCCGAGTTGGCCCCGGCGACTTCCTCGCCACGATCTATCGGCATCTCGGCATCGACTACAAAACCGCGGCCGTCACTAACTTCGCCGGACGTCCCGTTCCCATCGTGGATGTGGGCGATGCGATTCCCGAATTGGCTGGGTGAGTTGGTCGTTCACGAGCTGCCAAATTCCCAATCGTCCGGACGATGGCCGCCCAACGAGTCATGGTTGGCGTTGTTCCAGTCGGTAGAGATGACTCTCGGTGCGCAGATAAAGCTCGCGACCGACGGCGGCGGGGGAGGCCATGATCCGTTTCTCCAGAGTGTTCGTAGCGAGCCTTTTGAATTCGGGGCCAGGAGCGATCACCGTGGTGACGTCGTCGTCGCCACAAAAGTAGAGGCGACCGTCGGCGAAAATTGGCGAGGCGTAGAAGCCGCCGCCCAGGCGTTCGCGCCAGTGCAGCTTGCCGGTGCGAGCGTCGAAGCAACTGGCGACTCCTTTGTCGGTCACGAGGTAGAGTTCGTCGCCGACCAGAATGGGAGACGGATTCTGTGGGATGCTTTGTGCGTGACTCCAGGCGACATGCGTCTTGGTCACGTCGCCACGACCATCAGGACGGATCGCTTGCACGAGCGGCTCGAAGTAGCCGCCGCAGACGAAGACCAAACCGTGACCGTAAACGGGACGCGGCACCTGCGCGTAGTTGTTGCCTTGCGACACCGACCACAACTCGTCGCCGGTCGCCGGATCGTAGGCGACGACTCGATCGGCGAAGTTGCCGACCAGTTGATCGCCGGTCGGCGTTTGGATGAGCAGCGGTGTCGCTTCGGAGTTGCGGCCTTGATGAGTGCGCCGCCAGAGTTCCGCGCCAGTGTGCTTATCGAGCGCGACGGTGAAGCGCGCGTTGGTTCCTTGGCAGGTGACGATCAATAAGTCTTTGTAGAGCACCGGCGTGCTCGACGGGCCGTAATACGTTTTGTAGGTCAGCTTCGTCGTCCAGAGCGTCTCTCCCTCCGACGACAGACACGCCGTCCCGTTCGCTCCGAAATGCAAGAAGACACGATCGCCCTCGAGGATCGGCGTCGGCGAAGCATGCGAGTTGAGATCATGCAAACCGCTCGGCTCGTTCTTCGGAAAGATTGCGACGTCCAGTCGCACGTTGCCAGTGACGCGGTCGAGGCAGATCGCTCGCAGCGAGCGACCTTCCTCGGTGGCCGTCGTCAGCCAAATGCGATCTCCGCGAATCACCGGCGACGACCACGCTTTCCCTGGAATCGCCACCTTCCACGCGACGTTCTCGGTCTCGCTCCACGTCAGTGGCAGACCTCGCGCCGTTGAATGCCCCTGTCCGCCCGGCCCACGAAACTGCGGCCAGTCCTCCGTGCTCAAATCGAGTTCTTTGAGATCGCGGCTCGCGAGGTCATTCGCTGCACCTTCACCTGCTCGCAACGAGACACGCTTGCCCAACGGGACTTCTCCGCACGCGGCCAGGCCAAGCACCGCCCACGCGGTGCCCGCATTCGAGATCAGATTGCCGGGCCGATTGGCCAGCGACTTCACGAACCAGCGACCGCTTTCACGTTGATTCTTCTTCAGCCACTTGACCCCCTCCCTCAATCGACCATCATCGGCCGAAATTCCCGATTGCCGAGCGACGAACAACACGAAGCCGGTGCCGTAGCCGTCGCTCGGAAGGGCTGCCGCGAATTGGCCGGTCTTGGCTGGTTCGTTGTCCGACAGCAATCGCGCGAGCGACCAGCCACCGTCCGCCTGTTGCAGCGCGAGCAATCGGTCCACTGCGGAGCGTCGTTCTTCATCGGTCTGCAAGTCAGCGATGTGCGCCGCCGCCCACAGCCGCGTGCCGAGTTGATACGGCAACTTGGCCGGATGCTCCTTCACGTACTTTCGCACGCCGTCGAGCATCTTCTTGGCCGCATCCCCTTCGGCAAACTTCTCTGGAGCCACCGCGACTGCAATCGCCGCCAGCATTGTTTGATCGAACTCGACCATGAAATCGGGTGAGCCGTCCCGCACAAAGTTGAATCCACCGTCATCGGGCCGTTGCCGACTGATGACTTCTTCGAGCGCTCGCTTCGTCGCCGGATGCAGCTTGCCGGCCGCGCGGTCGGAGGACGACAACTGAATCGCGATCGCAATCGGTTCCGTCGCGATCTTCTGTTCGCCATGTCCCATCCGAGCGGGATGATCCGGGCCGATGTAGTCATAGACCACAACTTTCGGCCAACGCTCGGTGACGATCCATTCCAGAAACGTGCGCATGTCCGGCGGCGGTTCCAACACGCTCGACAACGCCGGTCTAGCGACGGCATACATCAAGTTGGCATGACACTGCACGCAGCGCTGTTGCTGAGCGAAGTTGTTCGACCCGGCATCCAATGCACGCGCCGCGTTCTCCAGCGAGAACTCTTTCGCGAGCGGCTCATCCGGTGTCGCGGGGGTTTCCACAAACTTCGCACTCGCTGGAGGCGGAGCGGGAAAACGCGGAGCTTGAGCGTGTGCTGAAGACAAACCGATCAGCAGCAGGCCAATGACGATGACAAAACGCATGAGACATCCTCCAGAACAGCAGCTTCGTGGGAGTTCAGGCTGAAATCCGTTGCCGACAGCCTAATGCTGGCATCGCCTGCAACCCAAGGAGGTGAAAAATGGTCGGGTGAAAAATGAGACAAAGCCATACAAACAAAGCAAAGGACTGTGATTCAAACGGCTCGTTCGCCGATTCCATTTGTTACCCAACCATTTTTTACCTTTTTCCGGTACGAATGGCGGATCGCGGACATTAAACGAGCGACGGCAAACACGCGCGCGAAAAACGCGCATGTTTCGAACAAAGACTCTAAACGCTGAACTTCAACTCTGCACGCATCCAATCGGCCACCGCGCGAGCGTCCGCGTTCTGCGAGCCGCTGAGTTCACGAACGACGTTCGCTTGATCCTGCTCCGGCCGGTTCTGGCTGAGCTTGAACTTGCCTTCGATCCGCGAGATTGGCATCTCGAATCCAACGATGCTCCGCAGCAGATTGCGGCGAAAGTCGTCAGGCAGTTGGTTCGGCCAAGGCTGCGGCCGATTCGATTCATAGCGCTGCACCATCTCGTCCAGCAAAGTTTCTAGCCACGCTTCGTCCTCGATGACGCGCGGCACTCCGTAGGCATGAACCGCGATGTAGTTCCATGTCGGGACAGCCAACTCGGTCGCGTACCACGACGGTGAAACGTAGGCGTGCGGTCCGGCAAAGATTGCCAACGATTCAGTGGGATTGGCGAAGTGTTGCCACTGCGGATTTGCTCGCGCGACGTGTCCGACGAGCACTCCCGGCGTTCCGGCCAGCGGACGATGCAAGATCGGCAGGTGCGTCGCGAAGGGAATCCCCTCCGCTGTCGTGATCAGTGTGGCGAAGCTGTGTTGCCCGATGACCTCAGCCAATTTATTCGGGTCAGTGACGGCGAATGACGCGGGGAGGTACATGGCGGCAAAGCCCCTGTCGTGCGGGTTGGTTGGCGTGGCACGGGATGTTATCCACAACGTGGATCGACCTTGCTGATCGGACACAGTCGCGACGCTGGCGTGCGACGCGGGCTATTTGTTTTTGCGCCAAGTCCAAAACGAGTAGTACTTGCCCTTCTTGTCGTGAGCGGCACCGATCGCCGAAGGCCGAAAGCCATCCGCCGCCAGCTTCTTCCAGTCGGCGACAGTCTCTTCGTGCGTCTTGTTGGATCCCGCGACCTCCGTCACGCCTTCGAGAATCTCGGTCCAAGTAATGAAGTGGGACCAGTTGTCGCCGGCACTTACGCCGAGGTCACCCACCAGTCCCTTATCGCTGGAATGGCCAGCGATGCTCTTCATGTTCCATTCGACGGTGCCGCCTCCTTGCATCCCTCCGGCACTGATCGGCTTTTTGAGAATCATGTCCGAATAACGTTTGCCATCGGCGTGCATCCAAGTATGGATCGTCGCCATCCACATTCCCCTTTCGTTGGCCGGCTTACCTTGAGTCCCATCAAGCCAGCCAACTTGAACCACTAACTCTTCTTTCTCTTTGAGCGGTCGACGCACCGAGGTCAGCACGAAGCGAGAGGTTGTCCCTGCCGTAGTTGAAAAGTTGGTGGCGCGGTGAAGTGGGTTAGGCAGACATCTTTCGTGGGTGAGTAGAGGGTTTGAGTGTTAGGGCTTCAAGAGCAGCGATGAGTTTGGGGATGTCGCGGTAGCCCTTGATGCGGCGG
>CAMDDX010000154.1 GCA_945893075.1 Planctomyces sp. SH-PL62
CTGGCTACGACGCTTTGCCATCACGCGACTCAAGCACCATCCGCTCAAAGAAAGTTTGCGAGGCAAGATGCAAATCGCCGGCTGGAACGACGACTTCCTCGCGGAAGTCCTCACAGGTCAACAACTTTGATACGCGCTGGCCGTGGGGCTAGCGCCCTGCGGCTGATTGGTCAATTCGAGAATCGCATCATGAATACTGATGACCCGATTGGCTTCTTCATCACCTGGACCGTGTATGGCACTCATCTGCAAGGCGACGAACGCGGCTGGCGACGGCGCGGACACGGCCACCAGCCGCCGCAGACTCGACTTGAGCAGTGGCATCGCACACGCTTGAATCATGCCATCATCCTCTTGAATCTCGAACAAAGACTGCTCGTCGAAACCGAGTGCCACCGACACTGCGATCATCGAGGTTGGAATTTATGGGCCGTCAATGCTCGAACGAATCACGTGCATGCCGTTGTCACCGCCGTCGGATTTTCCGGTACCACTGTCCGAGACCAATTGGAAGCCAATGGCACGCGCGGACTCCGAGAACAATGGCAGGTGTTTCGTGATCGCCCTGTGTGGTCCGTGGGCGGCGATTGGGAGGTTGTCGACAACGAAAAGGATTTGGAAACCGTGTGCATTTATGTGCGTGAGGCGCAGGATCGGATGCAGTCCAAGTAGCGATTCGCTGAAATCATCAGCCGCAGGGCGCTAGCCCCGGTTAGAACGAGCGAATCGGGAAAACAAACCGGGGCTAGCGCCCTGCGGCTGATGGGATCGACAACTGAAACGGAGCGCGGCGATGAAATTCCTCGACGAATACCGCGATCCGGTCGCTGCTGAAAAACTGCGGCAGATGATCTTTCGTGTGACCACGAAACCCTGGACGTTGATGGAAATCTGCGGCGGGCAGAGCCACACGATCATCAAGTACGGCATCGACGAATTGCTGCCACCAGAAATTTCGCTGGTGCATGGCCCCGGATGTCCCGTCTGTGTGACTCCCGTGGAGTTGATCGACCGAGCGATCGGGATGGCTTCGCGGCCCGATGTGATTTTCTGTTCGTTCGGCGACATGCTCCGCGTGCCGGGAACGAAACACGATCTGTTGACGGTCAAAGCCGCGGGTGGCGATGTCCGCGTCGTCTATTCGCCCCTGGATTGCTTGCGGCTGGCCGAGAATCATCCGGATCGCACGGTCGTGTTCTTCGCGGTTGGCTTCGAGACGACGGCACCGGCCAACGCGATGGCCGTCTGGCAGGCGAAGCGTCGCGGTCTTGAGAACTTTGCAGTGCTCGTCTCACATGTGCTGGTCCCTCCGGCGATGACGGCGCTGTTGTCGTCGCCGCTCAATCGCGTTCAAGGTTTTCTGGCGGCGGGTCATGTGTGTGCGGTGATGGGCTATGAAGAGTACGAACCGCTGGCGGACAGATTTCAGATTCCGATCGTCGTCACCGGCTTTGAACCGCTCGACCTGCTGGAAGGGATTTATCAATGCGTCTGCTTGCTGGAAGAAGGTCGCACCGGCGTCGTCAACCAGTATGTGCGGGCCGTTCGTCGCGAAGGAAATCCACGTGCTCGCGAGTTGTTGAACGAGGTGTTTGAGATCACCGATCGGAAGTGGCGCGGCATTGGTCTCATCCCCCAGAGCGGCTTCCGGCTGCGGTCGGAGTTTGCTGCATTCGACGCCGAGCAGCGCTTCCCCGAAACGATGGTGGAGGTCAGCGAAGCGAGCGTCTGCATCAGCGGGCAGATTCTGCAAGGACTCAAGAAGCCGCATGAGTGCCCGGCGTTCCGGACTCAATGCACGCCCGACACGCCGCTCGGCGCGACGATGGTTTCGTCGGAGGGAGCGTGCGCGGCCTATTTTCATTACGGACGATTCCATCGAGCGGAACAGGTTGCCCTAGAAGTGGTTTCAAGACCGTAGCCACGTTCGCCAGAACGTGGGGAAACTGGAGAAAGCCCCCACGTTCTGGCGAACGTGGCTACGATTCGATAACTGGAAAGTCATCGTCGTGTCTGAACGGCAATCGTTTGAATTGAATTGCCCCCTGCCGGTCAGCCGGTACGAGAAGATTCTGCTCGGGCACGGCAGCGGAGGACGGCTGACGGCCGACCTCATCCAACGGACATTCCTGCCTGCCTTTCGCAATGACGTGCTGTCGGCGCTCGAAGATCAAGCGACGCTGAGCATCAGCGGCCTTCACGAGGGAAGCGGTCAGCGGCTCGCGTTCACGACGGACTCGTATGTCGTGCGGCCGCTCTTTTTTCCGGGCGGAGATATCGGGTGCCTTTCGATTCACGGGACGGTGAATGATCTGGCCGTGGGAGGTGCTCAACCGCTGTTCCTGTCTGCCGCGTTCATTCTCGAAGAAGGTCTTCCCTTGAAGGACTTGGAGCGAATCGTCGCCTCGATGCGCGCCGCGTGTGACGAGGCCGGCGTCGCGCTGGTCACTGGCGATACGAAGGTCGTCGATCGCGGCAAGGGAGATCAGGTCTTTATCACGACATCCAGCATCGGCCTGGTTCCGGCCGGACTCCAGTTGTCGATTCATTCCGCACGCCCCGGCGACCGCGTGCTGGTCTCCGGCACGATCGGCGATCACGGCATCGCGATCATGTCGGTCCGCGAGGGGATCGAATTCGAGACCGCGCTCGAGAGCGATACCGCTTCTCTGGTGAGCCTGACTCAAGTGATCCTGAAGAATTGCCCGGCGGTCCGCTGCATGCGCGATCCGACACGAGGCGGACTGTCGAGCGCCGTGAATGAACTGGCGACCGCGTCGCAGGTGGGAGTCAAACTTTTGGAATCGGCGATCCCGCTCCGTCGAGAAGTGCGAGCGGCCTGCGAGATGCTGGGACTCGATCCGCTGTACGTCGCCAACGAAGGTAAGCTGATCGCCGTCGTTCCTGCCGCCGCCGCCGAGCGACTGCTGGAAGCGATGCGCGGGCATCCGCTCGGACGCAACGCGGCGATCATCGGCGACGTGGTTGCGGAACATCCCGGTCTGGTGACGATGAAATCAAACCTTGGAGGCGAGCGGATCGTCAATATGCTCGCCGGAGAACAGTTGCCACGGATTTGCTAAGTTGAAGCCGCATTGATCATGGAGTAGCCACGCTCGCCAAGAGCGTGGGAGGTTTCACGGAACACCCACGCTCTTGGCGAGCATGGCTACAAGAAGGGAACGGACATGACACAGCTCGTACAACTCACGATGCCAAACCCGCAACGTCCTCCGGCCATTGAAGAGCTGCATGTGCTCTGGATCACTGCGGGACTTGGCTGCGACGGCGATACGGTGTCGATCACCGCGGCGACTCAGCCGAGCCTGGAAGACCTCGTGCTGGGATTGATCCCCGGTATTCCGAAAGTGCATTTCCACAACCCGGTGCTGGCTTACGAAAACGGCGATGCGTTTCTCGATTTCTGTTACCGCGCCGCGGATGGCCGGCTCGATCCATTCGTCCTGGTTGTCGAAGGCTCGATCCCCAACGAGAAGAACAAGACCGAGGGTTACTGGGCCGCCTTCGGAACCGACAAGGCAACCGGGCAGCCGATTCCCACCTGCGATTGAATCGACCGCATCGCTCCGAATGCCTGGGCCGTAATGGCCGCCGGAACGTGTGCGACATACGGCGGCATCCACGCGATGGAGGGGAACCCCACCGGCTGCATGGGTCTGCCGGATTACCTTGGCTGGGAGTGGAAATCGAAGACCGACATTCCGATCGTGTGTGTCCCTGGTTGCCCCGTGCAGCCGGACAATTACATGTAGACGTTGCTCTATCTGTTGCGCCAAGCGGCCGGAACCGCTCCGATGATTCCGCTCGACGAACTGCTGCGGCCGACATGGTTGTTCGGCCAAACGGTGCATGAAGGCTGCGATCGCGGCGGGCGGTACGAGCAGGCGGAATTCGCGGACGAATACGGCTCGCCATTGTGCATCGTGAAGCTGGGATGTTGGGGACCGGTGGTGCAATGCAACGTCGGGAAGCGAGGCTGGATGAACGGCGTCGGCGGTTGCGCGAATGTTGGCGGTCCTTGCATCGGCTGCGCGATGCCCGGATTTCCGGACAAGTTCATGCCCTTCATGGACGAACCGCCGGGAGCCAAACTCTCGACCAGCGCGGTGAGTTTGTATGGCAACACAGTCCGTGCCTTGCGCGGCTTCACGCAGGCGTCGATGAACCGCGAGCCGGTGTGGCGAAGTCCCGATGTTGGTCTCGCTCCCTCCGAAGCTCCGTGACTGATTTCTTATTCTCATCAGCCGCAGGGCGCTAGCCCCGGTTGGTGTGCCGCAAACCGGGGCTAGCGCCCTGCGGCTGATTTGATGGAAGGAACTCTCATGTCTGACGAACCCAAGAAACCTCCGCAGCTCACCGAGATGTCGTGGGATCCGATCACTCGGATCGTCGGCAGTTTGGGGATCTACACGAAGATCGACTTCGCGAATCGCACGGTTGCCGAGTGCCACAGCACGTCGTCGATCTTCCGCGGCTATTCCGTCTTCATGAAAGGGAAAGACCCGCGCGACGCGCACTTCATCACCAGCCGCATCTGCGGCATCTGCGGCGACAATCACGCGACCTGCGCCTGCTACGCGCAGAGCATGGCCTTTGGGATCAAGCCGCCGGCGATGGCCGAGTGGATCATCAATCTCGGCGAGGCGGCCGAGTACATGTTCGATCACAATTTGTTCCAGGACAATCTGGTCGGCGTCGACTTCTGCGAACAGATGGTGCGGGAGACCAACCCCAGCGTGCTCAACCGGGCCGAGAACACATCGGCTCCAAACGCCGCCTTGCACGGATTCCGCACGATTGCCGACATCATGCGGGCGCTCAATCCGTTCAAAGGGAGTTTTTATCTTGAAGCCCTCCAGATGAGCCGGCTGACTCGCGAGATGTTCTGCCTGATGGAAGGCCGCCATGTGCATCCTTCGTTGCTGATTCCCGGCGGCGTGGGCACCGTCCCCAGCGTGCAGCTTTTCAACGACTATCTTGTGCGGCTGATGAAGTACATCGACTTCATGAAGCGGTCGATCCCCCTGCACGACGATCTGTTCGACTTCTTCTACGAGGCTCTTCCCGGTTACGAAGAGGTCGGCCGCCGCCGCGTGCTGCTCGGTTGCTGGGGATCGTTCAACAACCCCGATGTGTGCGACTACACGTACGCGCGGATGGCGGAGTGGGGGCGGGCGATGTACGTCACTCCGGGCATCGTGGTGGATGGCAAGCTCATCACCACCGACCTTGTTGAAATCAATTTGGGACTGCGGATTCTGCTGGGCAGTTCCTTCTACGGCGACTGGCAGAATGAAGAGACCTTCGTGAAGGCCGATCCGCTGGGGAACCCCGTTGATCAACGGCACCCGTGGAATCAGACGACCGCGCCTAAGCCTCAGAAGCGCGACTTCGAGGGAAAATACACCTGGGTCATGTCGCCGCGGTGGTTCGACAAGAACAGCGGCGATCATCTCTCGCTCGACACGGGAGGCGGACCGCTGGCTCGCTTCTGGGTGACGGCGTTGGCTGGGCTGGTGGATATTGGATACATCAAAGCCACCGGACACAGCGTGAAGATCTATCTTCCCAAAACGATGAATCACCCGGAGACGGAACTCGAATGGAAGATCCCGCAGTGGAGCAACACGCTGGAACGCGATCGGGCACGGACATATTTCCAAGCCTATGCCGCCGCCGCCGCGCTCTACTTTGTTGAGAAGGCTCTGGCGGAAGTCCATGCGGGTCGAACCAAAACCTGGACCGACTTCACTGTCCCCGACGAGGCGATCGGTTGCGGATTTCACGAGGCGGTTCGCGGTGTCCTCTCGCATCATGTCGTGATCCGCGACGGCAAGATCGCCAACTATCACCCGTACCCACCGACCTGCTGGAACGCCAGCCCGCGCGACTCACTGGGGACGCCCGGCCCCTACGAAGACGCAGTGCAGAACACACCGCTCTTCGAGGAAAACGGCCCGGACAATTTCAAAGGGATCGACATCATGCGCACCGTACGGAGCTTCGATCCCTGTCTGCCGTGCGGAGTCCACATGTATCTCGGACCGGGTCGCGAGATCCAAGTGCGGCATACGCCGATGTTCGGAACCCAGCCCACGGTGGAGATGGTCCGATGAGCTTCGCCGCCGTCGAACAAATCGCCCGAGCCGTCTTGTACGAAGGTTATTTGTTGTATCCGTACCGGCCCACGGCCTTGAAGAATCGCCAACGCTGGATGTTCGGCCGGCTGTTGCCGCGCGATTTTTGCGCGCGGCATGACGGAGGCGAGTCTTGGTCGATGCAGACCGAATGCCTGGTCGTCGGCGATGAGGAAACGTCCCTCGAAGTGCGAGTTCGGTTCCTGCAGCTTGCGGCAACTCGTGACGAGAATGCCGAGAGCCCAGCGTCCGATACGGTGGAGCGCGAAGTCACGGTCGCAGTGCAGTTCGGCCAAATCGTCAACGATCCTCGTCGAGTCGCATTCTCGTTTTGCAACGCTGATGTGCGCGTCGCGCTGCTCGAAGGAATGGTGGTGGTCTCCGCGGTGGAGGTCAGCGAACACTCAAACCATGCCGCGGAGCGACTGACACTAACCCGACGCGCAAGCGAGGCCCGGTTGACTCCGGCCTCGCTTGCGCGTCGGGTTGGTGTGACGGCTTCACCGGATGTGTCGTTGCTGGCCGATCGGGGTATCTTCAAATTGACCGTCGTGATCGAGAACCTCACCCGATGCTCAGAATACGTTGAAGCCAATCAGCCGCAGCGCGCTAGCCCCGGTTCGGACACTCAACCGGGGCTAGCGCCCTGCGGCTCATGGGATGGCGATCTCGATCAGGCGCTGCTGCGATCTTTGCTCTCCGCGCACACGATCCTGGGTGTGCAGCAGGGCGAGTTCCTTTCGCTGCTTGATCCTCCCGCAGCGTATGCCGATCTCGCCTCGATCTGTCGCAACGTCGGTACGTGGCCGGTGCTCGTTGGGCCGGAGAAAGGCCAGGTGATGTTGTCGTCGCCAATCATCCTGTCCGATGACCCGCAGATTGCGCCGGAGAGTCCCGGTGATCTGTTCGACGGCACGGAAATCGACGAACTCCTGACGCTCCGCATTCAGACGCTGACGGATGACGAGAAGGCTCAGATGAAAGCCGGCAGCGAGCAGGTTCGCAGGATGCTGGAACGGACGGAGTCGTTGACCGAAGACCAACTCGCGCAGATGCACGGGCGATTCACGACCGCGAAAACAAAACCTCTGACTTTGGATTTCCAGCCGGGTGACCACGTGCGACTTCAGCCACGCGGGCGGGCGGATGCGTTCGACCTGCTGTTGAAAGGGCAACTGGCGACAATCATTTCCATCGAGCATGATTTTGAGGACCGCGTGCATCTGTGTGTCGTCATCGACGACGACCCAGGCAAGGACTTCGGCGAACAAGGGCTTCCCGCTCATCGGTTTTTCTTCAACCCCGATGAAGTCGAACGACTGGAGTCACAGCCTTGATTCTCATTGCCGGCATCGGAAACATTTTTTACGGCGACGACGCGTTCGGCGTCGAGGTGGTGCGGCGCATGTTGCTGCGTCCGCTGCCGGAGGGGATTCGCGCCGTTGATTTCGGTATTCGCGGATTCGATCTCGCGTGCGCGCTGCTGGAGGGTTACGACGCGGCCATTCTTGTGGACGCCACCGCGCGCGGCGGCCGACCGGGTACGCTCTACGTCATTGAACCGGACCTTGAGTCGCTCGCGGCCGGCGAACAGGAGATGGGAATTGAAGGCCACTCGCTCAGCCCCGCGCGCGTGTTGCAATGGGTGCAGGCACTCGGTGGGCGAATGCCTCACCTGCGCATCGTGGGATGCGAGCCGGCCACGCTTGGTGACGACGATGATCCACGGATGGAACTTAGTCCGCAGGTGGCGGAAGCTGTTGAAGGTGCGCTGCAAATGATCCAATCACTGATCGAGGAGTTTTCAATACAGCACACGTTTCGTTTTCCAGTTCCCTCTCCCGTTGAAGCCGTTGGGATTCACACAACTCGATGATCGGATTTCTGGCCGATGATTGTCACGCGGAATGAGTCTCTTCTTTTCCCATTCGCTGTCTCCCTAAATTCGCTGTCGAATTGACTTCTTGGATGAGAGATCGACAGCGAATTTAGGGAGACAGCGAATGGGACGCATGGAACGTCAGCATGATTGAGCAAGGAACAGGACGAGCGTCCGACTCAAAATCATCAGGAATGACGATGCCGGAAGCGGAAGCTCTCCTGCAACGGATGGCGGGGCAGGGACGCTCGGCAACGGCGCTGCCGCTGGTCCGGCTGCCAGCGCAACGGGAACGCAAAGGCGATCCTTCGTTGTCGCCGGACAGTCGCGCTGAGGTTTTGCCTTCGGCACAACAAGCCGCTCCCGTGTGGGACGAATCAACGTTGCGCGCGTTGTTGGAGTCGGTCCCCGATGCGGTGATCGCTGCGGATATTTCCGGAACGATCGTGCTCGTCAATCGGCAGACGGAGGAACTCTTCGGGTATCAACGATCTGAAATCTTGGGGCAGCCGATCGAGATCCTGATCCCGGAGCGGTTTCGAGCCAGACATGTCGGGCAGCGGAATCAGTATTTCGAAGACCCGCAGGTCCGACCGATGGGGTTGAATCTCGAACTCTGGGGGCGGCGAAAAGGGGGCGAGGAATTCCCCGTGGAAATCAGCCTCAGCCCGCTGCGAACGGCGACGGGCCTGCTGGTGACCAGCACGGTGCGCGATATCAGCCGCCGCGTGCAGGGGGAGACTCGGTTGCGGCACGCCGAGCAACGATACCGCACGTTGGTTGAAGAAATTCCCGCCGTCACCTTTATGGCGGCGCTCGACGACAGCGCCGACGCTTTCAGCGAACTTTATGTCAGCCCGCAGATCGAAACGCTGTTGGGCTTCACTCAAAAAGAATGGCTGGAGGATCCGGTCCTGTGGTATCGGCAACTGCATCCCGACGATCAGGAACGCTGGCACGGCGAATTCGCGCGGACCTGTTCGACCGCGGAACCGTTTGATTCCGTGTATCGGTTCATCGCCCGCGATGGCCGAGTGGTGTGGGTTCACGGACATGCGAAAGTCGTCCGCGATCGCGACGGCCGTCCGTTGTTTCTGCAAGGGGTCGCGTTCGATATCACCGAACGCAAGCAGGCCGAAGAGGCGATGGCGCGGCTCAACCAGACGCTGGAACAGCGGGTGACTCTGGCGGTCGCCGAGGTGGAGCAGCGGTCGCAGGAACTCAGCCGTTCCAATGAAGCGCTCGATCGCTTTGCCTACATCGCGTCACACGACCTGCGCGAACCGCTGCGGACCATGATGCGCTACATGCAACTCTTGCAGAAGCAACATGGCGATTCGCTCGACGAAACGGCACGGGACTACATCGCGAAGACTATCACCGGCACGCGGCAGATGAACCAACTCATCTCCGATCTGCACACGCACTCGCGGATCGGACGAGAGGGAGAGTTCGCTCCCGTGGACTGTGCGCTGGTGCTGGGCGAGGCTTGTGGAAACCTGCGGGCCGCGCTGGATGAGAACCGTGCCAGCGTGACGGCCGATCCGCTGCCGACGATCAACGCGGTCAAGACGGAGCTGATCCTGCTGTTTCAGAATCTCATTCAGAATGCGATCAAGTTCCGCTCCGATCAACCGCCGGCGATTCACGTCGGTGCCCGCAACGAAGGGGACCACTGGCTGGTGTCAGTCCGCGATAACGGCATCGGCATCGAGTCGCAGTACCTGGAGCGGATCTTCGGGATCGGCGAGCGTCTGCACGGCCGAAAAATTCCCGGCACCGGCTTCGGGCTGGCCAATTGCCGCAAGATTGTGGATCACCACGGCGGCCGCATCTGGGTCGAATCGCAGCCCGGCGTGGGGAGCGAGTTTCTCTTCACGATGCCGGCAGTTTGACGATCGTCAGCCAAAAATCTTCGATCTTGCGCACCGCACCAATGAAGTCATCCAGTTCGACCGGCTTCGTGATGTAGCAGTTCGCGTGCAGGTTGTACGCTTCGAAGATGTCTTTCTCGGCGCTCGACGTGGTCATGATGACCACCGGGATGCGCTTGAGGTCGCGATCGTTCTTGATCTCCATCAGCACCTCGCGTCCGTTCTTGCGCGGGAGTTGCAGATCGAGCAGGATCAGGTCCGGACGCGGCGAGTTGCCATAAGGCGCGGCCCGGCGCAGAAAATCCATCGCCTGGACTCCATCTTCAACGAGCGAGATGTGATTGCGAATGCGGCCTTCCTGCAATGTTTCCATCGTCAGGGCGGCATCATCGGGGTTGTCTTCGACCACGAGGATTTCGATCGGCGTGCCCATGACGCCGCAGTTGGTTTGTTCGTTGAAAATTATATTCATTGTCTCCGCCTCCAAAGGTGAGCGTGTGAAACAGCGGCTCGGTTGTGAATGGGGCATTGCACACTAACCCGACGCGCAAGCGAGGCGATGTGCTGACGCGGGCCTCGCTTGCGCGTCGGGTTGGTGTCGGACTGGGCACAGTCGAGTTAGAAGCGATCGAAGTCGTTCATCTCCGCCGACAAGATGACCGCAGCTTGGTGCTGTCGATCGGTGAGGATCGGCTTGAAGTCAAAGGCCACCGGCTGATCGCCGGGGACGTACAGCGCGGCTTTCCTGCTCTCGACGAGCAGACGGTTCTTCCGCATTGCTTCGGCCGGCATGTTGACGGCCACTCGGGTGTGGTTGATTCGCAACGAGCAGCTCACATTCCGGGTATCAACCTCGTCGAAGACGTACGGTCCACACAGATCCAACGTGAGACGACGACGATGAAAACGCTGCTGGCTCCGTGTTTGCCGAGTCACTTTGGGTTGCTTGATCATTGCGAACATGGCGGCTTCCTTTGCTTCGAGGAAATGGCGGTTGGTCTTTCATTTGGCGTGGAACTGTTCCACACGAGATCGAGCCATTTGCATTTCGAGTGCCAAGCACCGCGCGAAGAATTCTTTCTCCGTTTGATGTGCCGCGCGACCATGCGAAGTCAGCACGGAACCTCGTGATTTCTTGACGCTTTGGCGGGCGTCGAGAATTCCGCACAGAAAAAGAAGATTGGCTCGCTGCTGAAGGCTCGCACCCCTTCAACGGCGGCGCGGGCTTCGCAAACTGTGCGAGCAATGCACAGCGACTTGCGCAAGTGATGCACAGGGAGGCTCGGCTTTTTCTGTTGCGCTTTTCATTAGCCACGAAGTGGCGACGGAGTTTAGCCGTGGGCGTAAGCCCACGGAAAAAGCGAGGGAACAGTTCGAAAGCCCCGAAGGGGCGACGCTTGATTCCGGCGATCAATTCCAGCGTCGCCCCTCCGGGGCTTCATTGTTCTGATGACGAGGAAACCGGGGGTTGTCACCCCCGGCTATACTCCGTCGCCGCTCCGCGGCTGAAAGATGAACAACCTCAAAGGTCAGGCATCAGCTATTCCAGGCCGAGCGTTCGCAACTTTGCTCGCAGGCCGTTGCGCGAAATTCCCAGACGGCGCGCCGTCTGAACTTGGTTGCCGCCGCATTCAGCCAAAGTCATCCGCAGCAGTTCGCTGTCCAACAGATCGTGCAGGATCTGGTTTAAGTTCGCATCACCTGAGGCGAGGGCTGCTTTCACCGCGTGCCCGATGTGAGCACTGACGTCGTTGGACGTCATCGGCCCCTCTGCCGAGCTTGCGCCCGGCGAATTCTCAGCAAGCGAGGGTTTCAACTCGATGTCCGCCACGGTGACATGCGCGCCGCGGCTGACCGGTGCAGCGCGCCGCACGACGTGTTGCAGCTCGCGGATGTTTCCGGGCCACAGGTATTCGCACAACATGGTCCATGCCGCAGGCTGGAACATGAGGTTCGGCCGTCCCATCTTCTTCGCGGCTTGTGCCAGGAAATGCTTGATGAGCAGTTTGATGTCTTCAGGCCCGCGCTGTCGTAGCGGAGGCAGGCGGATCGTCATGCCATTCAGCCGGAACAGCAGGTCTTCTCGGAATTCGCCTTCGCGCACGCGAGCATCGAGGTCGCGGTGCGTTGCCGACACGATCCGGACATCGACCTTGATCGGCTCGTTGCCGCCGATGCGGACGATCTCGTGACTCTCCAGCACGCGCAGCAGCTTCGCTTGGAGCATCGGCGGCATGTCGCCAATCTCGTCGAGAAACAGGGTTCCGCCGTCAGCGTGCTCGAAGCGCCCCTTGCGCAGCTTCTCGCCCGCGCCCGAGAACGATCGTGGTTCGTGGCCGAACAGTTCGTCGTCGAGCAAGTTCTCGTTCAGCGCCGTGCAATTCATGGCGACGAACGGCCTTTTGCAACGCGGGCTGTTGCTGTGGATCGCCTGCGCCACCAATTCTTTGCCGGTCCCCGTTTCTCCTTGGATCAGCACCGGAACAATGCTGCCGGCCACCTTGCCAATGAGCTTGTAAACATCCTGCATCGGCCGGCTATTCCCCAGCATTTGCAGCGCGGCTCCGGGAGCCGTATCGCCGGGCAGACGGACATGCTCTTTCGTCGATTGGACGAGGGCGGCCGCATCGCGGATCTTCGGTTCCAATTCCTCGAGGAATCGGTCGAATTCGAGCAGCTTGACGACGTAGTCGAAAGCTCCCAGGTTCATCGCCTGAATGGCGGTGTCGGCCGATGGGTCTCCGGTCATCAGGATCACGGGAATGAAGATTTCCCGCTCCTTCAACCCGGCGAGGAATTCGATCCCGGACAACCCCGGCATCTTGTTGTCCAGCAGCACCACGTCGTAATCGCCGTGAGCCAGCGCCGCCAAAACACCTTGGGTTCCTTCGAGACAATCCGCGCGGTGGCCAATCGACTCCAGTGCCGCACGCAAGAAACCGCTGAACTCAAGATCGTCATCAACCAGGAGGATTTTCACCACAGAGACTCCGATTGCTTTGCCACGGACGAGTGTTCGCGTCGTCTGCTCCAGCATATCAAGTGCCACTCGATGCCGTCTTCGATGACGGTGATTGCCGGGTCTATCAGCCTCGTTCGTTGCCGAGTACGATGACCGCGACGGACTCATCAGCCGGCACGCGCTAGCGTCCGGTTCTGGCTCAAGAAACCGGACGCTAGCGCGTGCCGGCTGATTTGCCAGGAGTGGCTCATGCACGAGTTGGCCATCACTCAGGATATTATTGTTGCCGTCTGCGAACATGCTCAGGGTACGAAGATCAAACGCATCGTCCTGGAAATCGGCAAGCTCTCTGCCGTGTTACCCGACGCCGTCCGGTTTTGTTTTGAACTGTGTGCCGAAGGAACTGCCGCCGAAGGTGCTGAGTTGGAAATCATCGAACCATCCGGCTTGGCTCGCTGTCGCGTCTGCGGCAGTCACGTCACCCTGGACCGGCCGATCGGTCTCTGCTCTTGCGGCAGCACGGACCTGGAATGGATCTCCGGAGAAGAACTGAAGATCAAAGAACTGGAGGTGGTCTGAATGTGCCTAACCTGCGGATGCTCCGACAACGCAAGCCCCATGCTGACCGACCTGCAGACCGGCCAAACGCTGAGTTTGCAAGCTGTTCATGAACACGACCACGATCACAGCCATGACCATGATCATCGCCACGATCACGATCATAGCCACGACCATGATCACGATCATAGCCACGACCATGATCACGATCATCGACACGAGATCCCTACGGCCGTCACTACACAGCGCGGCAGAATCATCCGGCTCGAACAAGACGTGCTGGCCAAGAACAATCTCCTCGCCGAGCGCAATCGAGGCTGGCTGATGGGGCGTGACATCCTGGCGCTGAACTTGATTAGCTCACCCGGCGCAGGCAAGACGACGCTCTTGGAACGTACGATCCGAGAACTGGGCAGCAAACTGCCGATCTCAGTGATCGAGGGGGATCAGGCGACTCTCCATGATGCCGAGCGCATTCAGGCCACGGGCAGCAAAGTGGTGCAGATCAATACCGGCACCGGTTGCCATCTGGAAGCGGACATGACGGCCCGTGCCTTGCGGCAACTCGATCCGCCGCTGCATTCGCTGGTGATGATCGAAAACGTCGGAAACCTGGTTTGTCCGGCTCTCTTCGATCTGGGAGAGCGAGCCAAGGTGGTCATCATGTCGGTCACCGAAGGGGAGAACAAACCGGTGAAGTATCCGCACGCCTTCCGCGCCAGCCAGGTGATGATCCTCAACAAGATCGACCTGCTGCCCTATGTGAATTTCGATGTTGACCAATGCCTTGCGTTCGCGCGTGAGGTCAATCCAAGTCTGCGTGTTTTTCAGATCTCAGCAACTCGCGGCGATGGCTTATCGGATTGGTATGCTTAGCTGCATGAACAGAGCGCGAACAATCCGCCGCTTTGAACCACCTCGTGCGGCAACACGCCCGTTGAACTGTTTGTGGACCTCCTACGATTGCCACTATGTTGCTTCACGGACTGCTCTGCGTTTGACGGACAGGATGAAGTCGGCGATCTGTTCGGCCTTTTGTTCGTCACTGGCGCACTTCTTTCGGGACAGACAGCGCAGTTCGTGGAAGTCAGGATCGGTGAATCCGGATCCGTGAATTCACAGTCGCGAAAGTATTCCGCGAAGGCTGCTTTTGTTTGGGACGCGGTCGTTTTGTGGTTCATTAGTTTCCTCCACGAATTGCTGTGTCGAGTTCTCCCAAAACAGCCTGCGCACGCTCACCCATCACGGTGAGACTCCGCCAAGAGTCGTGATGCAGTCAGCGGCGTAGGCTGTTGATTGTGAAACAAACGACTGGCCTCACTGAGCCATGCGTTGGCACTCGATACGAACCGAGTGCCTCGGCGGGACCAGCGAATCAGACCATGTGCGTGGGCTTGCGAATTCCATGACCAGGACGAGCGACGGCTGCGGCGCGTCGAAGGTTGAACCGCTGGGGCTACCACATTCCAAACCGTGGTCGCTGGATGAGGCCGCTGCAATACGGGCCGAGTTGCGGCAGCGAGTCCAATCGTTGGTCATCGTGCAAGAGGCGATGCTGGACAGCTTGAAGAACCTGGAAAAGTTCGACTACGCCAGCGAAGGGGCGTTCCTGAAACCCACGGCGACCTTCGGCGGTCGCTCTGCGACCAAGCACATGAACCAAAGAGTCACCCGACCCCGCGTTCCCAACAGTCGCGCAAGAATTCGCGGTCGAGATGCCGTCCGTCGCGGAGCGACATTTGATGGTCGCCGTGGGTTGAAACCCATCCGCCGCGGCGGAGCGATGACACAGGAATGATTCGTCGCGGAGCGACGATTGAAGGCGGGGGGCAGCGGCGCGAATGAAATTGATCGCTGATCGTGTGGCGATGGTTCGATCGTCGCTCCGCGACGAGATGGTTTGGCGGGATGGCTCCGCCGCGGCGGATGAGTGGAAACCCACGGCGACCTTCGGCGGTCGTTCTGCGACCAAGGACAAGAACCAAAGAGTCGGCCGTGACGAACCGCGAACAGTTTTCAAACCAGCAGCGGCTCAAACCCGGCGTGGCGAAAGTGGATGTCGGTGGTCAGAGCCTCGCGCAGTTTCAGTTCGTGCATAACGCAGAAGCTGGAGCAATCGGTAAACGACCAAGGTTGGTCACCATGTTTGATGACGAATTGGCGTGCTTGCTCGAAGCGGCTGGAATCCATCCATTCGACTCGACAGGCCGAGGATGTGAAGACCGCCTCGAACAAGGCTTCCACCAAATGGCTCAGCCCACGCGCCTTGAGCAGAGTGACGGTTTCGTCCAAGACATAGTCGGTCGTCACGAATCGGGCACGAGTCCGCGCCGCTCGCGCGAGAATCTCGGTCGCTCGTTCGTGAGCCGGATCGCGTTCGGCCAGCAACGCAAAGAAGCCGCTCGTGTCCACGAACGTTTCAGTGCTCGTAGATGACTTTGTCGATTTCTTCATTGGTCAAAGCGTCCGTCTCGTGGGAGGCAAGTCGGCCCAGTGAGTAAAACGGATCATCCGGCGCGGCGGCTTGTTCCCGGATCGGTTCCAGCCGCAAAACCGCTTTTCCTCGGTACGTCAGAATCATGCGCTGCCCTTGCTGAGCTTGGCGAATGACCGCCTCGGCATCCCGTCGAAACTCTGGCAAACTGATTCGTCGCATGATTGTCCCTCCTCGCGAGTCACTCCTGAACGTCCCGTTGCAATCGCGTGAATATCCTCAACCGAATCGCGGCTCTCGTCAACCCGACCCCGCGTTCCCCACAGTCGCGCCAGAATTCGCGGTCGAGATGCCGTCCGTCGCGGAGCGACATTTGATGGTCGCCGTGGGTTTCAACCCATCCGCCTCGGCGGAGCGATGACACAGGAATGATTCGTCGCGGAGCGACGATGGAAGGCGGGGGGCATCGGCGCGAATGAAATTGATCGCTGATCGTGTGGCGATGGTTCGATCGTCGCTCCGCGACGAGATGGTTGGGCGGGATGGCTCCGCCGCGGCGGATGGGTGGAAACCCACGGCGACCTTCGGCGGTCGCTCTGCGACCAAGGACAAGAACCAAAGAGTCCTCGTTATGACACCACCGTCAATCCGGCCAACCGTGCCATTGCTGCTTGTCGTTGATCGAAAGTGCAGAACTCGGTGGCTCCGAGTTCGAGCGCCAATGCAACATGCAGTGTGTCCAACGTTCGGCAGAGTGTCGAAACCGTATGCAGGCGAGAAAGCGTCTCGGCACGGGCGAAGATGTTGTCCCAAGGGGGCGTGATTCGGACGTAGAAGCCGCTGGCAAGGTCTTGATCGAAATCGGACAAGAGCGCCTGACACTCGGTATCCGTCACTTCATTCCGGCCTTGCTTCTGACGAATCGCGGAGCGCATCTCCAACAGATGCAGCGGCGTGAGCACTGGCGACGAACTCGCGGCCTGAACCAGAGTGACAGCCTGCGCCGCATTGGGTTCAGGCAGATAAAGCTTCAAGAGAACGCCGGAATCAAAGTAACGCATCACGCTCGATCCGCTCGCAGGTCATCCAAGATCGCTTGGGAGTCGGGCACGGTTCGCCCGCCGAAAATCGCTTTCTGCCGCGCAAGAAAATCCGGTGACGTGACGCTGATTGCGTCGCTGCCCATCGCGGCAACGGGCCTGTCCAAACCGTTCGGGCGAGTCTTCAGGAAGACGAGAAAGTCGTAAACTTCCTGAAGCAGTGGCTCAGGCGTTCTTTCGATTTCCAATTTCAGAGCTTGAGCGGCGTTCATGACGAATGAGTCTATGCCGCTGAATAATTCACGACAAGCTGCGAGTTGAGAATGATGCTGTCCCGCTCGTGGTCGAGATGCCGTCCGTCGCGGAGCGACATTGGATGGTCGCCGTGGGTTTCAACCCATCCGCCTCGGCGGAACGATGACACAGGAATGATTCGTCGCGGAGCGACGATTGAAGGCGGGGGGCAGCGGCGCGAATGAAATGGATCGCTGATCGTGTGGCGATGGTTCGATCGTCGCTCCGCGACGAGATGGTTGGGCGGGATGGCCGAGCGTGGGTGGAAACCCACGGCGACCTTCGGCCGTCGCTCTGCGACCAAGGACAAGAACCAAT